>NZ_JBIWYK010000007.1:0-20570 GCF_044752385.1 Allobosea sp. CER48
GGCGAATCGCTGCGCCAAGGGCGCGACCTCCGACGCATTGACCGCAGCGGCCGTCCCGGAACGAACGCGATCGGCGATGCCGACAAAAATCACCGCGAAACGGAAGAGCGCGAAAACACGGTGAAAGCGCGTGAGTGGTGCGGTCGGCACGGCATGGGCATGGTAGTGCGCAAGAAACTCGCCTTCGGTCGGGATACCGAGCGCGGCGCGGTCGAGCCCGAGGATACCGCCATATTCGTCCGGTGCCGTATGCCAGGGCATGGCGCAGTAGCCGAGATCGGCGAGGGGATGGCCAAGCGTCGAGAGTTCCCAGTCGAGGATGCCGATCACCTCGGGCTTCGCCGGATCGAACAGCAGGTTGCCGAGACGAAAATCGCCGTGTGCGATCGAAACCTGCCCATCATCCTCAGGCAGACGCGCCGGCAGCCAGGCGGCAACCTCCTCCAGTTCGGCGATCGGCTCGCCCGACGATTCCCGGAGCTGCCGGGTCCAGCGCGCGATCTGGCGCTCGAAATAGTTTCCGGGCCGGCCGAAATCGCCGAGGCCGACATCGTCCGGACGGACGGCATGGAGCTTCGCCAGCGCCTCGGCCATGCCGAGATAGAGGCTGCGGCGCTCCTGCGGCGCGAGACCCGGCAAGGCGCAATCGTGGAAGACGCGACCGTCGAGCCGCTCCATCAGATAGAAGGGCGTGCCGAGCAGTGCGGGCTCGGAATGAAACAACACGGCACGCGGCACCGGCACATTCGTCCGCGACAGCGCTTCGAGCACCCGGAACTCGCGGTCGATCGCATGCGCGCCGCGCAGGATCGGGCCGGCGGGCTGCTTGCGCAACACCAGCCGCTTCCCGCCGTGATCGACGAAATAGGTCGGATTGGACTGGCCGCCGCCGATCCGCTCGAGGGCGAGAGCCGCCGCCGGTCCGAAGCGTGCGTCCAGAAAGGCCGCCAGCGCGGCGGGGTCGAAATCGATCTTGCCGGCTGAGGCCTCGTCGCCCTGTCCCGCCATCCGCGCCGCCTCAGCCCTGCGCCCGGCCCGCGACGGGCCAGCGCCAGAAATCGCGACCTTCCTCGGTGAGGAAGCGGTTCAGCACCATCTTGTGGACCTCGTCGGCGCCGTCGACCAGACGCGCCTGGCGGGCGTAGCGGTAGATCCACTCCAGCACGGTGTCCTTGGAGTAGCCGCGCGCGCCATTGACCTGGATCGCGACATCGGCCGCATCATGCAGGACGTTGGCGACCTGGACCTTGGCCATCGAGACCTCCTTGCGCGCGAAGCCGCCACGGTCGAGCTCCCAGGCGGCCTTCATCACGAGGATACGGCCGATCTCGATGCGCATGGCGAGATCGCCGAGCTTGAGCTGGATGCTCTCGCGATCGGCAAGGCGCTGGCCGAAGCCGTAGCGCTCGGCGGCATAGGCCTGCGCGATCTCGATGCAGCGCCTGGAGAGGCCGAGCCAGCGCATGCAATGTGTCAGGCGGGCCGGCCCCAGGCGAACCTGCGTCACCTTCATCCCCCTGCCCTCGCCGCCGAGCACGTCCGCCGCGGGGATTTCCAGCCCGTCGAACTCCAGCTCGCAATGGCCGCCATGCTCCTCCGGCCCCATGATCTCGATGCGCCGCAGGATGCGCCAGCCCGGCTGGTCGGCGTGGAAGAGAAACGCCGTGAGCCCGTTGCGCGGATCGTCCGAGGTGCGGGCGATCAGGATGAAATGCCTGGCCTCCTCGGCACCGGTGATGAACCATTTGCGGCCCGTGACGACGTATCTGTCGCCGCGGCGCTCGGCCCTGGTCTGGATCATCGAGGGATCGGAGCCGCCGCCGGGATGCGGCTCGGTCATCGCGAAGGCGGAGCGGACCCTGCCCTCGACGATCGGTTCGAGCCAGCGATGCTTCTGGTCGCGCGTGCCGAGCGCTTCCAGCACCATCATGTTGCCGTCGTCCGGCGCGGCCGAATTGAACACCGCCGGGCCGAAGATCGACCGGTTCATCTCCTCGTAGCAGACCGCCATCCCCATCTTGCCGAGGCCGGCGCCCCCGGTCTCCGGCTTCAGCTGCAGGCACCACAGCCCCTGTTCACGGGCCTTGGCCCGAACGGTATCGAGCAGGGGCAGCGCGATGTTGCCATGGCCGTCATAGGAGGCCCGATCCGCCTCCAGCGGCAGGACCTCGCGCTCGACGAAGGCTGCGATGCGGGCGCGATAATCCTCGATGCGCGGGGAAATCTCGAAATCCATGGGCGTTCTCACAGGGACGATACGAGGTGGCCGCCATCGACCTCGATGGACGCGCCGGTGATGTAGCTGCCGGCAGCGGAAGCAAGCAGCAGCAAGGCTCCGTCGAGTTCCTCCGGCCTGCCCAGCCGGCGCTGCGGGATGCGCCTGATCAACTGGCCGCCGGCCTCGGTCGCGAAGAAATCGCGGTTGATGTCCGTCTCGATATAGCCGGGGCAGAGCGCGTTGACGCGGATGCCGTCGCGCGCCCATTCGAGTGCGAGCGCCTTGGTGAGCTGGACAACGCCGGCCTTCGAGGCGGCATAGGCGCTGACGCCGCCAGCGACGCGATGGCCGAGGATCGAGGCGATGTTGACGATGCTCCCGCCCCTGCCGGACTCGCGCATGCCCCGCGCCACGGCCTGGGCTACGAGGAAGACGCCCTTGAGGTTGGTGTCGAGCACCGCATCCCACTCGGCTTCGGAGAGATCAGCAGCCCGGCCGGCGCCGCTGACGCCGGCATTGTTGATCAGGATGTCGAAGCGGCGCCCGGCAAGCGCTCCGGTGACCGAAGCGGCGTCGGCGACATCCAGGGCCAGCCCCTGCGCCCGGCCGCCCGCGGCCGCGATCGTCTCGCTGGCCAGCTTCAGCGCGCATTCCCTGCGCGCCGCCAGCGTCACCTCGGCGCCATGGCGTGCCAGCAGCGCGGCGAAGTGCAGCCCCAGCCCGCCGGACGCCCCGGTCACCAGCGCGCTTCTTCCAGTCAGATCCTCGAACATCAGGCATCCCGCTTCCAGCACGGCCAAGTCTCGGTCGGTTGCACTCCGCGATCAAGGCGCCCAAACGTCGAAGAGGCCCGGCGTGCCGCGCCGGGCCTCTCGCATTCTCTCCGGCCTCCCGAAGGGCCGGCTGGTCACTGCCAGGTCTGACGGCCGTACCAGGCGTCCACGTCGCTGCTGGCCTTGTCCTTGGCGAGGCCGTAACGCTCCTGGATCTTGCCCTCCAGCTGGTCGCGCTTGCCGGCGATCACGTCGAGATCGTCATCGGTCAGCTTGCCCCACTGTTCCTTCACCTTGCCCTTGAGCTGCTTCCAGTTTCCTTCGACGCGATTCCAGTCCATCGGGACCTCCTCATGCGAGTGTGGGTTCGCAGGGAGAACGCACCGACGATGCGATTGTTCATCCGAAAATGCGCGGCCCACCCAAAAACACCCGGATAAAATATTGCATTATTAAGATCCGGGTATTATTGATGCCCATCCAACAAGGTGGGTTGCATCGATGCAGATCGCGGACAGGAAGGCGGCAACGGCCGCCTACAAGGAACGGAAATCCGTGGCGGGCATCTACGCCTGCCGCTGCGAGGCCAGCGGCCAGCTCTGGGTCGGCCGCGCGCCCGATCTCGCGACGATAGAGAACCGCCTGCGCTTCACGCTGCGCCATGGCAGCCACCGCCAGCGCAGCCTGCAGGCGGCGTGGAACGCACACGGCCCGGACGCCTTCCGCTTCGAAGCGCTCGAAAGGCTGGAGGACGAGGATATCGCCTATGTGCTCGATCGCGTGCTGAAGGAGCGCCTCGCCCACTGGCGGGCCAAGCTCGGCGCCGAGGCGCTCTAGACTGCGGAATGAAGCGGCGCCGACGCGCCGCTCAGTCGTCCATCTTGAGGGCGGCGATGAAGGCCTCCTGCGGGATTTCGACCTTGCCGAACTGCCGCATCTTCTTCTTGCCTTCCTTTTGCTTCTCCAGAAGCTTGCGCTTGCGGGTCGCGTCGCCGCCATAGCACTTGGCGGTCACGTCCTTGCGCAGCGCCCGGATGGTCTCGCGGGCGATGATCTTGCCTCCGATCGCGGCCTGGACCGGGATCTGGAACATATGCGGCGGGATCAGCTCCTTGAGCTTCTCGCACATGGCACGGCCGCGCGCCTCGGCACGGGTGCGGTGGACCAGCATGGAGAGCGCGTCGACCGGCTCGGCATTGACCAGGATCGACATGCGCACCAGGTCGCCCTCGCGGTAGTCGGTGATCTGGTAGTCGAAGGAGGCATAGCCCTTCGAGATCGACTTGAGACGGTCGTAGAAGTCGAAGACGACCTCGTTGAGCGGCAGGTCGTAGACGACCTTGGCGCGCGAGCCGACATAACCGAGGTCGATCTGCAGGCCGCGACGGTCCTGGCAGAGCTTCAGCACCGAGCCGAGATACTCGTCCGGCGTGAAGATGGTCGCGCGGATCCAGGGCTCGTCGATCGCCTCGATCTTCATCACATCCGGCATGTCGGCCGGGTTGTGCAGTTCCAGCGTCGTGCCGTCGCGCAGGCGCAGGTGATAGACGACTGACGGTGCGGTCGAGATCAGGTTGAGGTTGAACTCGCGCTCCAGCCGCTCCTGGATGATCTCCAGATGCAGGAGCCCGAGGAAGCCGCAGCGGAAGCCGAAGCCGAGCGCGGCCGAGGTCTCCATCTCATAGGAGAACGAGGCATCGTTCAGCCGCAGCTTCGACATGGCCCCGCGCAGCAACTCGAAATCGGCGGCATCGACCGGGAAGATGCCGCAGAACACCACCGGCTGCACCGGCTTGAAGCCCGGCAGCGGCTCGGCGATCGGCTTCTTCTCGTCGGTGATGGTGTCGCCGACCGCGGTATCGGCGACTTCCTTGATCGAGGCGGTGAAGAAGCCGACCTCGCCCGGGCCGAGTTCCTTCACTTCCTGCATCTTGGGCTTGAACACGCCGACGCGGTCGACGCCGTAGGAGGCGTTGGCGCGCATCATGCGGATCGTCATGTTCTTCTTGAGCACGCCGTCGATGATGCGCACGAGCACGACGACGCCGAGATAGGCGTCGTACCAGGAGTCGACCAGCATGGCCTTGAGCGGCGCTTCCGGATCGCCCTTCGGCGGCGGCAGCTTGGTGACGATCGCCTCCAGCACGCCCTCGATATTGAGGCCGGTCTTGGCCGAGATCGGCACCGCCTCGGAGGCGTCGAGGCCGATCACGTCCTCGATCTGCTCCTTGATCCGCTCGGGATCGGCCGCCGGCAGGTCGACCTTGTTGAGGACCGTGACGATCTCGTGGTTCGCGTCGAGCGCCTGGTAGACGTTGGCGAGCGTCTGCGCCTCGACACCCTGCGAGGCGTCGACCACCAGCAGCGAGCCCTCGCAGGCCGCGAGCGAGCGCGAGACCTCATAGGCGAAGTCGACGTGGCCGGGCGTGTCCATCAGGTTGAGGACGTAGGTCTTGCCATCTTTCGCCTGGTAGTCCAGGCGCACCGTCTGCGCCTTGATGGTGATGCCGCGCTCCTTCTCGATATCCATCGAGTCGAGGATCTGCTCGCTCATGTCGCGGGCCGCGACCGTGCCGGTCTGCTGAATCAGACGATCGGCGAGCGTCGACTTGCCGTGGTCGATATGGGCCACGATCGAGAAGTTGCGGATATTGTCGATGGAACGGGTGCTCATGCGCGCGCCATAGCAGTGAAGCCGCCTTCCGCCAAGCGGTTGCGCATTTCGAAGCGCCTGCGGCGACCACGAAACGCTGCCTTCATGCCTGGGGCGGACCAGAGCGTGGGCCAGAATCCAGTGAAGATCGGTTTCCGGTAAAGGTGCAGGCGTCGGTTCCGGATCGGTCCCTGCTTCGCGGCTTGTCGCCATGACAGGGAGGATTCGCGCCCGGTCTCAGATCCAGCTTGCAGAATCCAATATCTAAGAATTATTCTCTAGCCATGGAGTTCGACCACGATACCGAGATCGACCGGCTGCTCGGGCAGAGGCTGAAATCAGCCCGCCAACGCCATGGTCTGACGCTCGACGCCCTCGCCGAGCGCAGCGGGGTCAGCCGCGCGATGATCTCGCGGGTCGAGCGCGGCGAATCGAGCCCGACAGCAGCCCTGCTCGTCCGGCTCGGCTCCGGACTCGGGCTCTCGCTTTCGGCACTGCTGGAGGAGGAAGCGGGAAGCGGGCCGCTCGCGCGCCGCGCCGCCCAGCCGGCCTGGCGCGATCCGGCGAGCGGCTATCTGCGCCGCAATGTCTCGCCACGCGGAACCGGCTCGGGCTTCGAGATCGTCGAGGTCGAGTTGCCGGCCGGCGCCGAGGTCCGGCTCGACAGCGCGAGCGGCACGCCGGCGCTCGACCAGCAGGTCTGGGTGCTGCAGGGCCGGCTCGACCTGACCGTGGAAGGCGCCGGACACGAACTCGCGGAGGGCGACTGCCTGCAGATGCATCTGCGCGGCGCGATCATCTATCGCAATCCGGGCAGCGCGCCCGTTCGCTACGCCGTCATCCTCGCCGCGCGGAGCGGCAGCTTCCCGGGACATATCGCATGACCGCGACCGCTCTTTCCCTCGCCATCGACGCGCTCGATGGCGACGCCGCCGAAGCCGCGATTCCCGCGCTTGTGGAGATCCTGCGCGACTGCGTCGCCAATGGCGCATCGGTCGGCTTCATGAACTGGAATACGCCGGCCGATTACGAGCGCTTCTGGCGCGATATCGCGGCCGGCGTCGGGGGCGGGCAGGTAGTCCTGCTGGCCGCAAGGAATGAAGATGGAATCGTCGGCACCGCGCAGCTTCACCTGATCGGGAAACCGAACCAGCCTCATCGCGCCGAGATCGCCAAGGTGCTGGTGCATTCCCGCGCGCGCCGACAGGGCATCGGCGAGGCGCTGATGCAGCGTGCCGAGGCGATCGCGCGGGAGATGGGCCGCGACCTGCTCGTGCTCGACACGGACGAACACGGCGCCGCGCGGCGGCTCTACAACCGCCTCGGCTGGACCGAGGTCGGCACCATCCCGCGCTTCGCATTGATGCCCGATGGCGCCGATTGCGGCTCGACGTTCTTCTATAAGAGCCTCGCCTGAGGCCTCAGCCTTCCGTCTTGCCGCGGACGTAGGGCTCGACCGGCCCCTTGAGGGTGATCGTCATCGGACGGCCGAAGCGGTCCTTGGCGTTGCCGGCCGCTACCTTCACCCAGCCTTCGGAGACGCAATATTCCTCGACATTGGTCTTCTCGACGCCCTTGAAGCGGATGCCGATGTCCTGCGCCAGAACGTCGGCGTCGTAGAAGGGGCTGTCCGGGTTGACGGAGAGACGGTCGGGAAGCTGCTCGGACATGGTTCGAACCTGGATTGCGGAAACGGTTGCTTTGCCCGCTCGATAGCTGCTTCCGCCGGCAAAGCCAAATCAGGGGGCGGGGCGGGCCTAGCGTTCCCCGTCGAGGAGCCGGCCGACGACCTTCGCGGTATAGTCGACCATCGGGACGATGCGGGCATAGTTCAGGCGCGTGGGACCGATGATGCCGACCACGCCGACGATGCGCTGCTCGGCATCCCGGAAGGGCGCCGCGACCATCGAGGAGCCCGACATCGAGAACAGCTTGTTCTCCGAGCCGATGAAGATGCGCACGCCGTCGCCCTGCTCGGCCCGCGTCAGCAGGTCGATGACGTCCGTCTGCGTCTCGAGATCGCCGAAGAGCAGGCGGATGCGCTCCAGGTCCTCCTGCGCCTTGAGGTCCTCGAGCAGGTTCGCCTGGCCGCGGACGATCAGGTGACGATCATTGCCAGGACCGGCTTGCGTCGCGATGCCGCTTTCGACGAGCCGCGCGGTCAACACGTCGAGCTCCCGTTCCATCAGGGCACGCTGGCCGGCGATCTCGCCGCGCAGATCCGCCAGCGTCTTCCCGAGGATGCGCGCGTTGAGAAAGTTCGCCGCTTCCATCAACGCCGAAGCCGGCAGGCCCGGCGGCAGCGCCAGCAGGCGGTTCTCGACCGTGCCGTCCTCGGAGACGAGCACGACGAGCGCGCGTAGCGGGTCGAGCCGCACGAATTCGATGTGCTTGAGCCGGACATCGGCCTTGGTGGTGACGACCACCCCGGCGCCGCGCGAGAGACCGGAGAGCAGGGTGGAGGCCTCGGTCAGCGTCTGGTCGAGATTGCGATGGGTCGCCCCGGCCCGAATCTGCGCCTCGATGCGCTTGCGCTCTTCCGAGGTCAGGTTGCCGACCTCCATCATCGCATCGACGAAGAAGCGCAGGCCTCGCTCTGTAGGAAGGCGCCCCGCCGAGGTATGCGGAGCGTAGATCAGCCCGGCGAGCTCGAGATCGGTCATGACGTTGCGCACCGTCGCCGGCGAGAGCGACATCGGCAGCAGGCGGGCGATGTTGCGGGAGCCGACCGGCTCGCCGGTCGTCAGATAGCCATCGACGATCTGCCGGAAAATCTCGCGCGAGCGCTGATCGGTCTCGACCAGGCTGCTCATCGTCTCGGGGCGGGGGGTATGGGCGCTCATGAACCTTTGCGGGCGAACCGTTCCTCCATTCTATTGTCGTCATGCCGTGCGCTTGGATCAAGGGCCAGATCCGGCCCCAGCCTTGCCGCGAAGGGCGGGAACGCCTACAAGCCGCCACTTCTCCGCAAGACAGGATCTTTTCATGCGACCCTCCAAACGCGCCGCCGACGAGATGCGCAAGGTCACGCTCGAACGCGGCGTGGTGCGCTATGCCGAGGGTTCCTGCATGGTGACGTTCGGCGAAACCAAGGTGCTCTGCGCCGCGACCGTCGAGGAAAAAGGGCCGCCGTGGCTGCGCGGCACCGGCAAGGGCTGGGTCACCGCCGAGTATTCGATGCTGCCGCGCGCCACACATGAGCGCACCCGCCGCGAGGTTACCTCCGGCAAGCCGTCGGGCCGCACGCAGGAGATCCAGCGCCTGGTCGGCCGCTCCCTGCGCGCCGTCGTCGACCTGACCTCGATCGGTGAGCGCCAGATCGTCGTCGACTGCGACGTGCTGCAGGCCGATGGCGGCACCCGCACCGCCTCGATCACCGGCGCCTGGGTCGCGCTGCACGACGCGCTGAAGTGGATGGAGGGCCGCGGCCTGCTCAAGGGCACGAACCCGCTGAAGGACCATGTCGCCGCCGTCTCCTGCGGCATCGTCGCCGGCCAGCCGGTGATCGATCTCGACTATGTCGAGGATTCCGGCGCCCAGACCGACGCGAATTTCGTCATCACCGGCTCCGGCGGCCTCGTCGAGGTGCAGGGCACCGCCGAGGGCGCCCCGTTCTCTGAAGAAGAGCTGCTCGCCCTGCTCAAGCTCGCCAAGGGTGGCGTTTCCAAGCTCGTCGCGCTGCAGAAGGCGGCGGTCGCCTGACCATGAGCCAGCATCGCCTCCTCTCCGGCAAGGTCGTGATCGCGACCCACAACCAGGGCAAGCTGCGCGAGATGCGCGAGCTTCTCGCGCCCTACGGCATCGAGCTGGTCTCGGCCGGGGAGCTCGTCCTGCCCGAGCCGGTCGAGGATGGCTACATGTTCTCGGAGAACGCGGCGATCAAGGCCGTGGCTGCCACCAAGGCGAGCGGCCTGCCTGCGCTCTCCGACGATTCCGGCATCTGCATCGATGCGCTCGACGGCGCGCCCGGCCTGTTCTCGGCAAACTGGGCCGGGCCGGGCAAGGATTTCGCCCCGGCGATCGCGCGCGTGCAGATGGAGCTGGCGAAGCGGGGCGCAGCGACGCCGGAGCTGCGCCGGGCCCATTTCGTCTCGGCCCTGGTGATCGCCTGGCCGGACGGGCACCAGGAGCTGTTCGAGGGCCGCGTGTTCGGCACCGTGACCCATGACGTCCGCGGGGCGGGCGGCTTCGGCTACGATCCGGTCTTCCTGCCGGAAGGCCATGACAAGACCTTCGGCGAGATGACGGCCGCGGAAAAGCACGGCATACCGGCAGACGGCTCGCCCGGGCTGTCGCACCGCGCCCGCGCCTTCCATGCGCTGGCCGCAGCCTGCTTGAGGAAGCCCGCGTGAACGTTCTGGCCGCCCCGACCGAGCGGCCCCTCCACCCGCATCCGACGGCGGATGCGGGCTTTGCCGTCTATGTGCACTGGCCGTTCTGCCTGGCAAAATGCCCCTATTGCGACTTCAATTCGCATGTCCGGCTGCAGCCGCCGGACCAGCAACGCTATATCGCCGCCTTCCGCCGCGAGATCGCCCATCGCGCCGCGCTTGCGCCGGGGCGGACGGTCTCCTCGATCTTCTTCGGCGGCGGCACGCCCTCGCTGATGGAAGGCCGGACCGTCGGCGCGATCCTCGATGCGATCGGGGAGCACTGGGCGGTCGATCCCCATTGCGAGGTTTCGCTGGAGGCGAATCCGACAAGCGTCGAGGCCGGGCGCTTCCGCGATTTCCGCGCCGCCGGCGTGAACCGGGTCTCGCTCGGCGTGCAGGCGTTGAACGACACCGACCTCAAGGCGCTCGGGCGGATGCATTCGACCGAAGAAGCGCTCGCGGCCGTCGCCATCGCCAGGAAATATTTCGAGCGCTACTCCTTCGACCTGATCTATGCCCGCTCGCCGGCTCAGACGCCGGCGCTCTGGCGCGCCGAGCTGGAGCTGGCGATCAGCCACGCGGCCGAGCATCTTTCGCTCTACCAGCTCACCATCGAACCCGGCACCGCCTTCGAGCGGCTGTTCCGGGCCGGCAAGCTCGCCATTCCCGATCCGGAAGCGGGCGCGGCGCTCTATGAGACGACGCAGGAGATCACGGCGAAGCACGGGATGCCGGTCTACGAGATCTCCAACCACGCGCGGCCTGGCGCGGAGTGCCGCCACAACCTCGTCTACTGGCACTATGGCGAATATGCCGGCGTCGGCCCCGGCGCGCATGGCCGGCTGGTCACCGCGCAGGGCCGCATGGCGCATTCGACAGAGAAGCGCCCGGAAATCTGGTTGGAGCGCGTCGAGGCCGAGGGCCATGCCCTGGTCGAAGACGAGCGGCTGAGCGAGGAGGCGCAGGGCGACGAATACCTGCTGATGGGCCTGCGCCTCGTCGAGGGGATCGACCCCGCGGTGTTCAAGGCCCTGGCCGGGCGCGAGCTCGACGCCAAGCGCATCGCCAGCCTGATCGAGGAAAAGCTGCTGATGCGCCGGGCCGGCGGCCGCCTCGCCGCGACGCCGGACGGCGCGCTGCTGCTCGACGCGCTGGTCGCCGACCTGGCGGCCTGAGCGCTCCGGCTTTCACGAGAACCACCGACGTCATGCTCGCCCCCGTGGCGAGCATCCACGTCTTGAACACGACCTTCGACCAACGAAGACGTGGATGGTCGGAACAAGCCCGACCATGACGCAGAGCGTCGAAAAAGGCTGCTCAGGCCTTGCCCAGCCGTGCTCCCGTCTTCGGGTCGAAGACATGGACCTTGTCGGGATCGACCGTGATCCAGAGGCGGCCTTCCTGCGCGGCGACCTCGCCGGTCGCGGCCTGCATCACGAAAGGCTGGCCCGAAAGCTTGCCGTGGAAGAGCTGGGTCGCGCCGAGTTCCTCGATGAACTCGACATCGAAAGGCAGCGAGCCCGCCTGTCCGTCGGAGCTGAGCTCGACATCCTCCGGCCGAAGACCGACCTCGACAGGAGTCTGCGCCGCCAGATCCTCGCGCAGGTCGCGCGCCTCGAGGAGCGCCTCGCCGAGCGCGACGATGCCGTGGCCATCGACGGTTCCGGGCAGGATGTTCATCGGCGGCGAGCCGATGAAGGTCGCCACGAACTTGCTGGCCGGCTTGCGATAGACCTCGGCCGGCAGGCCGATCTGCTCGACCTGGCCGGCATTCATCACCACGAGCTTGTCGGAGAGCGTCATCGCCTCGACCTGATCGTGCGTGACGTAGATCGAGGTGACGCCGAGCGCGCGCTGCAGCTTCTTGATCTCGACGCGCATCTGCACGCGCAGCTTGGCGTCGAGGTTCGAGAGCGGCTCGTCGAACAGGAAGACCTGCGGCTTGCGCACGATGGCGCGGCCCATGGCGACGCGCTGGCGCTGGCCGCCGGAGAGCTGGCGGGGCCGGCGCTCCAGGAAGGGCTCGATCGCCAGGATGCGCGCGGCTTCCTTCACGCGCTTGTCGATCTCGTCCTTCGGCGTGCCGCGGTTGCGCAGGCCATAGGCCATGTTGTCGTAGATGTTCATATGCGGGTAGAGCGCATAGTTCTGGAACACCATCGCGATGTCGCGGTCGGCCGGCTCGATCTGGTTGACGACGCGCTCGCCGATCGCGACATCGCCCGACGAGATCGTCTCCAACCCGGCGACCATGCGCAGCAGCGTGGACTTGCCGCAGCCGGACGGGCCGACCAGGACGCAGAAGCCGCCATCGGGGATGTCGAAGGAGACACCCTTCACGGCCTCGACGCCGCCGGCATAGACCTTCTTGACGTTGTTGAGAGTGACCTGGGCCATTCGCGGATTACTTCTCGGTTTCGACCAGGCCCTTCACGAAGAGCCTCTGCATGGCGATGACGACGAAGACGGGCGGCAGCATCGCGAGCATGGCGGTGGCCATGGCGAGCTGCCATTCGGTCAGGGCGTCGGCGGTGACGATCATCTTCTTGATGGCGATGACGATGGTCTGCATCGAGTCCTTCGTCGTCACCAGCAGCGGCCAGAGATACTGGTTCCAGCCATAGATGAACTGGATCACGAACAGCGCGGCGATCGTGGTGATCGAGAGCGGCAGCAGCGTGTCCTTGAAGAACTTGAACGGGCCGGCGCCGTCGATCTTCGAGGCTTCGAGCAACTCGTCCGGGATCGTCATGAAGAACTGGCGGAAGAGCAGCGTGCCCGTCGCCGAGGCGATCAGAGGTACGGCGAGCCCCTGATAGGTGTCGAGCATCCTGAGATCGGAGACGATCTTGAAGGTCGGGAAGATGCGGACCTCGACCGGGAGCATCAGCGTGATGAAGATGATCCAGAACGCCGTCATCCGGAACGGGAAGCGATAATAGACCACGGCATAGGCAGAGAGCACGGAGATGAAGATCTTTCCCAGCGCGATCGTCATCGCCATGATGAAGGAGTTGACCATCATCCCGATTACCGGCTCGCGCGTCGTGCTCGACGTGCCGACGAAGAGGATGCGGTTGTAGTTTTCCAGGAAGTACGGCCCGGGATAGAGCGGCATCTGCCCGTTGATCACGGTGGCCGCGTCCCAGGTCGAGGCGACGAAGGTCAGCCAGACCGGGAAGGCGACGATCAGCACGCCGATCGTCAGGATGACATAGGCGATCGCATCGCCCAGGCGGCGGTCCTCGACCATCAGATCCCCTTCCCCATCTCGCGCAGAAGCTCCGCCAGCGCGTCGGCGCAGGCGTCGAGACAGGCCTGTCCCTTCTCAGGCGTGGCGCGGCGTGCATCGCCCACCACGCCGGTTTCGGTCATCTCCCGGAAGGAGCGATGGCGCGAGACGGTGGCCCGCCCGGGCAGGCCGTCGCGCGCGCCGAACGCCTCGCCGAGGCGTGGCTCGCGCACCGAGCCCGGAGCCAGCACCATCATCATCGAGGTCTCGACCTCGCAGGCATGCTGGACGCCCTTCTGGTCTTCCAGCAGCGGCCGCAGCGCGTCCTGCGCCAGCAGGAAATAGGTGGTCGCCTCGACATGCAGCCGCGTCTCGCGGGCGAAGTCGGGCAGGAAGGCGGTCAGCGCCGCGATGTTGCCGCCATGGCCGTTGACGATCAGCACGCGGTGGAAGCCGTGGCGCTCGATGCTGCGCAGGAAGGCGAGCAGCACCGAGCGATAGGTCGGGATGTCGAAGGTGAAGGTGCCGCCGAAGGCCATGTGATGCTCGGCCATGCCGCACCACAGGGTCGGCGCGACCACGACATCGACATCGCCGGCACGTTCCGCCGCGGCCTTGCAGACGCCACTGCAGAGGATCGTATCGACGCCGACGGGCAGATGCGGCCCGTGTTGCTCGATCGACGCGACGGGAAGGACGACGATCGCGTCGGTCGCCGCCCTGGCGCGCAATTCCTCGGCGGTCAGGTCCTGCCAGAGCACCAAGGCCATCAGTAGCTCACCTTGCGTTCGATGAAGCGGAACTGAACCGCCGTCAGCGCGATGACCATCACCAGGAGCACGACCGACTGGGCGGCGGAACCGCCGAGATTGGAACCGCCCTTGCCGTCGGCGAAGACCTTGTAGACCAGCGTCTCGGTCGCGCCGGAGGGGCCACCGCCGGTGACGGCGTCGATGATGCCGAAGGTGTCGAAGAAAACGTAGACGATGTTGACGACGAGCAGGAAAAAGGTCGTCGGCGAGAGCAGCGGGAAGACGATGGTCCAGAAGCGGCGCATCGGCCGGGCGCCGTCGATCACGGCCGCCTCGATCACGCTCTTCGGGATCGACTGCAGGCCGGCGAGGAAGAACAGGAAATTGTAGCTGATCTGCTTCCAGGTCGCCGCGAGGATGACCAGCAGCATGGCATGGTTGCCGTTGAGGCGCGGGTTCCACGGGATGCCGAGCACCTGCAGGCCGCGTGCGAGCATGCCGAGCGAGGGATCGAACATGAAGAGCCAGAGCACGCCGGCGATGGCGGGGGCCACCGCATAGGGCCATATCAGCAGCGTCTTGTAGATCTCGGCGCCGCGGATCTGCCGGTCGGCCATCACAGCGAAGAGCAGCGCGATCGACAGCGAGAAGATGCAGACGAAGGTCGAGAAGACCGCGGTATTGATGAAGGCCTTGAGATAGCCGGGGTCACTGAACAGCGCCTGGTAGTTCTCGAACCAGACGAATTCCGTCGAGGTGCCGAAGGCATCCTCGAGCAGGAAGCTCTGCCAGACCGCCTGGGTGGCCGGCCAGTAGAAGAAAACGATCGTGATCGCGAGCTGCGGCAGGAGCAGCAGGAAGGGGATGGTCAGCCCCTTGAAATACGCGTTCTTCTGCATCGGCTTCCTTGAACGAGACGGCCATCCCGGACGGATTTGTCCGGGATGGCCTGGAGATGCAAGAGCTATCCGCTCAGCGCGAAGCGGTCCGCTCGAACTGGCGCAGCATCTGGTTGCCGCGCTCTGCGGCCGCATCCAGCGCCGCCTTCGGCGTCTTCTGGCCGTTCAGAGCGGCCTCCAGCTCCTCCGACCAGATGTCGCGGATCTGGACGAGGCTGCCGTAGCGCAGGCCCTTCGAGTTGTCGGTCGGGGTCTTGTTGGTCAGCTCGAGGATCGGCGTCTCGAGATAGGGCTTGTCCTTGTAGAAGCCCGACGCCTTTACCTTCTCGTAGGCGGCCTTGGTGATCGGCAGATAGCCGGACTCGGTGTGCAGCTTCACCTGGCGGTCGACATCCGACAGGAAGGTGAAGAACTTGGCGACGCCCTTGTACTCGTCGGCCTTCTTGCCGCCCATCACCCACAGCGAGGCGCCGCCGATGATCGAGTTCTGCGGCGCGCCCTGCGCTTCCGGATAATACGGCATCGCCGCATTGCCCCAGTCGAACTTGGCGTTGGCCCGGACGTTGCCGAAGAAGCCGGAGGAGGTCAGGAAGATCGGGCACTCGCCCGAGGTAAAGCGGCCTTCGCCGTTGTTGGTGCGGCCCGAATAGTCATAGGTCTTGTCCTTCTGCAGCTCGACCAGATTGGTCCAGTGCTTGAGGAAGAGCGGGCTCTGGTTGAAGTTCATGACCGCGTCGAAGCCGGCCATGCCGTTGACCTTGGTCGAGAGCGGAATGTTGTGCCAGGCGCCGAACTGCTCGATGTTGGCCCAGGTCGCCCAGGCGTTCGAGACGCCGCACTTGTCGTAGCCGGCGGCCTTCAGCTTCTTGGCGGCCTCGAAGGTCTCGGGCCAGGTCTTCGGCGGCTTGGCCGGATCGAGGCCCGCCTTCTTGAAGGCGTCCTTGTTGTACCACATCACCATCGAGGACGAGTTGAACGGCATCGACAGCATGTCGCCCTTAGCCGTCGAATAATAGCCGGTGATGGCGGGGAGATAGGCGTTCGGATCGAACTTCTCGCCGGCTTCCTTCATGACTTCGTGAACCGGCTTGATCGCGCCCTTGGCCGACATCATCGTGCCGGTGCCGACCTCGAAGACCTGCAGGATGTGCGGGGCCTGGCCGGCGCGGAAGGCGGCGATGCCGGCATTCAGCGTATCGGGATAGGAGCCCTTGTAGACGGGAACGACCTTGTAGTCCTTCTGCGAGGCGTTGAAGTCCTCGGACAACTTGACGACGACGTCGTTGTTGGCGCCGGTCAGCGCGTGCCACCACTGGATCTCGGTCTGCGCGAGAGCCGGCGAAGCACCCGCGAGCGCGAAGGTCGCAACCGACATCAGGATGCGCGATTTGATGCTCATGGAATATCTCCCTTCCGCGGGCGGGCGCCGCCGCGGTTCTTGTCGTTGGTGCGCAAGCTAGCATGAAGCGCGGGCGACAGTTCAATGACAAATCGATGACAGTTTTTGCAAGGCCCCCAATGCGGCAGACATCTTGCGCATTCACACATAAACGTCTGATCTGCGCACCCTGACACGCTTTCGCTCCGGACCGGATCCATGACCAGCCTCGCCCTCTCCGCCTCGAAGACCCTGCCGCAGGACGCCGGAGCCGCAGCGCTGGCAGGCCGCGTCTGGCGCCCCGATCTCGGCGGCCCCGCCGTGGTCATCCTGCGCGACGGGCAGGTCATCGACATTACCGCCGCCTTCCCGACGAGCCGCGACCTCTGCGAAAGCGCCGACCCTGCGGCAGCGCTGCGGGCGGCCAAGGGGGAGGCGATCGGAACGCTCGACGAGATCCTTGCCAATACGCCCGTGGACGGCCGCGACCCCAAGCGCCCCTGGCTCCTCTCGCCGCTCGACCTCCAGGCGGTGAAGGCCGCCGGCGTCACCTTCGCCGTCTCGATGCTGGAGCGCGTGATCGAGGAGAAGGCGCGCGGCAACCCGGCCGCGGCTGCGACGATCCGCGAGGAGATCGGCAAGCTCATCGGCGACGACCTCTCGAAGCTGAAGCCCGGCTCGCCGGAAGCGATGCATCTCAAGGAGGTGCTGATCAAGCAGGGGGCGTGGAGCCAGTATCTGGAGGTCGGGATCGGCCCGGACGCCGAGATCTTCACCAAGGCCCCGCCCATGTCGACCGTCGGCACGGGCGCCGATGCCGGCCTGCATCCAGCCTCGAGCTGGAACAATCCGGAGCCCGAAATCGTGCTGATCGTCGCCTCGGATGGCCGCATCGTCGGCGCCACGCTCGGCAACGATGTCAATCTGCGCGATGTCGAGGGCCGCTCCGCGCTGCTGCTCGGCAAGGCGAAGGACAACAATGCCGCGGCTGCGGTCGGCCCGTTCATCCGCTTCTTCGATGCCGGCTTCACGCTCGACCACGTCCGCAGAACGACCGTGACGCTGATGGTCGAAGGTGAGGACGGTTTCACCCTGGAGGGTTCGTCCTCGATCGCGAAGATCAGCCGCGACCCCGCCGATCTCGCCGCCCAGATGATCGGCCCGCATCACCAGTATCCGGACGGGGCGGCGCTCTATCTCGGCACCATGTTCGCCCCGATCAAGGACCGCGATGCGCCCGGAGGCGGCTTCACCCACAAATACGGGGACGTCGTCACCATCGCGGCGCCCGAACTCGGCAGCCTCGTCAACCGGATGAAGCGCACCGATGCCTGCGAGCCCTGGACCTTCGGCGCCTCGCATCTGATGCGCCACCTGGCCAAGCGCGGGCTGCTCTAGGCAGCGCATTCGGATTGCGCCGTCCACGTCAGGCTGCTGGTAAGGTTTCTGTGTCACAGAGCTGGCTGAACCAGGAGGGTTCGGCTTGGCGATGAGCGAGATCGGGAGGCGACGCTCCCTGACGCGGAACGACCATATCATGGCGCGGCTGGCACGGGCGCCCGGTCTGTGGATCGCAGCCTTCGCAGCGGCCGCGGCCTTGGCCCTGATCCTGCCGCTGCGCCTTCCGCTCGGGCCGAATGCCTGGGATACGGTCGTCTATCTCGATGCGTCCTGGCGCATCGGGTTCGGACAGGTCCCGAGCATCGACTTCTTCGCACCTGTCGGGCCGCTCGGCTTCTATCTGACCGCCGGGCTGGACGCATTGTTTCCGAACGCGCAGCCGATGCTCCTGATCAACTGGGCACTGCTGCCGGTCATGCTGCCCGTGCTCGCGCTGCTGGCCGGGCATGTCGCGCGACGCTCCCGCCAGCAGGCTCTAGCGCTCGCGCTGCCCTTCCTGCTGTTCGCGGCCCTGCCGATCAACCTGCATTCGCTCTATCCGGCGCCCGGCTTCGACGGTTACGGCTTCTACAATCGCCATGTCGCGCTGCTGCTCTACCTGCTGATCGCGGCGCTGCTGTTCGTCCGCGCGCGCGGACTGCGGATCGCGCTCGTCGCGGCGCTGATGCTGGCCCTGTTCCTGACGAAGATCACCGGCGCCGTCGCAGGCACGGTTCTGGTCGGCTATGCGGCGCTCTGCGGGCGGATGCGCCTGCGCGATGCCGCCGGCGCCGCGGCGATCGTAATCGCCGCTCTCGGCCTGCTGGAGCTCGCGACAGGCCTGGTCTCCGCCTATCTCGTCGACATCCTGACGCTGCTCGGCCTCAACACCGGCACCCTCCTACCGCGCTTCCTGACCGTCGCCTCGGTCAAGTTCAACGTCATCGGCCCGCTGCTGGCCCTGCTCGCTGCGCTCGCTTTCGCCAGCTGGCGGGACGGCCTGCCCAGGACGCTCTCCGGCTGGCGGCAACTCGCCGACGGGCCCGCCGGCTGGCTTGCCGCCGGGCTCGTGGCACTTGCCTTCTTCGAGACGCAGAACACCGGGTCACTGGAATTCGTCGGTCTCTGGCCGATCCTCCTGCCGGTCCTCTCGACATGGTGGGTCCGGAAGGAAGACCGGCTGCGCCCGGTGATCCTCGTGCTGACGCTGGCCGTGGCGCTGCCTTCCGCGGTGATCTGCCTGGAGCGCGGCATGCGGGCTCTCATGAGCGCGCCCGGGTACGCCGCCCTGGACGTTCCGGATCTGGGGCCGCTCGGCCGGGTCAGCGCCAAGCCCGATATCGCGTCTCGCGCTGCGGGGATGCTGGACCACTACGCGGCCTATCCGGAGAGCTATCGCGACCTCGTCAGGCGCGACCTGCTGCCGTCCTACATCCTCTATTCCGAGATCGACTATCAGGCGACCTGGCTTCTTGAGGTCCAGCAGGCCGTCACGGCGATCCGTGGTTGGGAAGGCGCTAACCGGCGCAAGCTCAACGGATTCTTCACGCTCGATTTCGTCGATCCGCTGAACTTCGTCCTCGAGCGGACGCCGACCCGGGCCGTGCCGGTCGGCGTCGACCCGGGCCGCAGCACGCCCGCGCTCGAGCCGGACACATTGGCGCAACTCGCGCAGACCGACGCGATCCTGGCGCCGAAATGCCCGCCGACGACGGCGCGCGAAGCGATCCGCGCGCACTTTGCCGGCGCGCTGGAAGGGCGCGAGCGGATCGCGCTCGCGCCCTGCTGGGACATGTATCTCCGGAAATAGGCCGCAGGCTCAGCCCGCGCCGGTCTGCCCCGCCTCCCAGCCGAGGATGGCGCGCTTGCGCGTCAGCCCCCAGTGATAGCCGGTGAGCGCGCCAGACTTGCCGATGACGCGGTGGCAGGGCACGACGAAGGAGATGGGGTTCTTGCCGACGGCCATGCCGACGGCGCGCGCAGCACTCGGCTTGCCGATATGGTTGGCGACATCGCCATAGGTCGTGGCGCAGCCGACCGGGATGCGCAGCAGCGTCTCCCAGACCCGGACCTCGAAATCGGTGCCGATCAGCACGACGCGAAGCGGCGTCTCGGCCGACCAGGCCTTGGGCTCGAAGATGCGCCCGGCATAGGGTGCCGTCAGGACGGGGTCGTAGTGATAGTCGGCATGGGGCCAGCGGCGCATCATGTCGGCCAGCGCCTCGGCCCGGCCTCCGACGACCTTGCCGCCGTCGACGCTGTTCGAAACCCACCCGAGCCCGGCAAGCCCGCGCTCCGTCACCACGATCAGCGCCTCGCCGAAGGGAGAGACGTGGAAGCCGTAGGACAGCTTCAGCCCCTCGCCACCGGTCTTCCATTCGCCGGGAGACATCGCCTCATGCGTGACGAAGAGATCGTGCAGCCGGCCGGGGCCGGAGAGGCCGACCTCGAGCGCCGTGTCGAGAATGCTGGCCGAGGAGGCGAGCAGCCCTTTGGCATGGTCGAGCGTGATCGCCTGCAGGAAGGCCTTGGGCGTCAGCCCGCACCAGCGCCGGAAGAGGTGATGGACGTCGGTCGGGGTCGCTCCCGCAGCATCCGCGATCGCCTCGATCGTCGGCTGTTCCCGCCAGTTATGGGTGATGAAGGCCAGGATGCGCCGGACGGTGTCGTAATCCGAGCCCGGCACCACGGCCGGAAAATCGGCCTCGCTCGGCATGGCTTCGGCGGCGCGCGCCAGCACCGCATTCGAGAAGCGCGTCGGGGTCATCGCCGTTTTCATCGGAGCATGAGCGTTCATGGCTTGAAACCTCGCATCATTCGTCATGATGCGAATCTAGGGGGTCAACCATGCCGCTCCCACCCGAAAGCTGACAAGGGTCGGCCCAAGCCGGATATATGGCTGCAGTGCCCCC
>NZ_JBIWYK010000008.1:0-19930 GCF_044752385.1 Allobosea sp. CER48
CAAGACGATCGAAAGCTTCCACACGCACGGCACGCCGCCGGCGGCATAAGTCGGCGGTGCTCCCTCAAGCCATCACCAGCCCGCCATCGACATGCAGGGTCTGGCCGGTGACGAAGCCGCTCCACGCGCTGGCGAGGAAGAGCACGGGGCCGGCGACATCCGCCGGCGTCGCGATGCGTCGCAGAGGCGTCTGCGCGATCAGCGTCTCGCGGACCTCCTCGGGCGTCGCCTCGCTCGCCTGCGTCGGATAGACCAGACCCGGCGCGACGCAGTTCACCCGGATACCCAGCGGCCCGAGCTCGGCCGCGAGATTACGGCTGAAGCCGACCAGAGCGGCCTTGGCGGTGGTGTAGTCGTGGTACGGGATGCTCGGGCGCGTCACCAGATCGCTGGCGAGATTGACGATGGCAGCGCCGCTGCGGCGCTGGAGCAGCGGCAGCATTGCGCGGCTGACCGTATAGGCCGCCTTCACCGCGCCCTCGAATTGCTGTTCGTAGGCTTCCCAGGGCGTCTCCCAGAAGCGTGCGCGGTTGTCCGGGTCGAAGCGGTAGGGCGCGAAGGCGTTGTTGACGACGACGTCGAGCCTGCCGACTTCCTCCGCTATGCGCGTCGCCATGGTTGCGACCGCGTCCGGGGAGGTGACATCGGCCGCGATGGCCAGCGCCTCGCCGCCAACAGCCCGGCATTCCGCTGCGACGGCCTCTGCGGCTGCCTCGTTCGCCCGGTAGTTGACGATGACGATCCCGCCTTCGGCGGCGAACGCTCTCGCGATCGCTGCGCCGATGCCACGGCTCGCGCCGGTGACGAGGATGGCCCGGTCGTGGAACTTCACGGGATGTCGCCCTTCTGCGGAATCAGGTCGCTTTTCACGACAGTCGCCATGTCGATCTGGCGGGTGATAAGGCCAAGGCTGCGGAAGGTGTCGGCGCCCTTCTGCAGGGCGTCGAGATCGAAGCGGCCGAGCCCCTCCCGTTCCGTCGTCGGTGACACGCCGGAGAGGTTGCGCAGCTTGATGATCTCGAGATTGACCGCCTCGTCGCGGCCATTGATGGCGCGGGTGACGGCGAGGCGCGCAGCCTCCTCGGGCTTGGCGATCATCCACGCGGCGGAATCGCGATAGGCCGCGAGGAAGCGCTTCAGGAGCGGCTTGTTCTGCTCGTAATAGCCTTCCTTCACGACGAAGATGTCGCTCGGCAGGTTGAGCTGGTCGCGGACCTCGATGACATTCGCCTCGCCCAGCCCCTTGGCGCGGGCGACGAGCAGGCCGGTGTCGGTCGCGGCTGTCGCATCGACCTGCCCCTGCATCAGCGGCGCGAAATTGAGGAGGCCGGTGGGCTGGATCTGCACGTCCTTCTCGCTCAGCCCGACCTGATGCAGCAGCACGAGCAGGTTCTGGTAGGTGCCGCTGGCGAGGCTGTAGACGCCGATGCGCTTGCCCTTGAGATCGGCGGCCGAGCGGATGCCGCTGCCCTTGAGCGCGACGACGTTGAAGACGTTCTGCGGGTAGATGTTGTAGATCGCGACGAGCTTCTCGCCCTTGTCGAGCGCGAGATAGAGCGCGGCCGGGTCGGTGAAGGCGATGTCGGCCTGCCCCGCAAGCAGGTTCTGAAGCGCCGCGCCGCCGCCATTGCCGGGCACATAGTCGAGCGCGATGCCCCTGGCCTTGAAGAAGCCCTTGTCCGGCTCGGCCAGCAGGTTGGTGATCTCGCTGATCGGCTGGCTCCAGCCGGCGACCGTGACCTTGTCCGGTGCCTGCGCCGCTGCCGGCGCGGCAGCCAGCCACGACAGGGCGAAAGCGAGGAAGGTGGGCAAAGCGCGCATGGGTCTAGCCTTTCGAAAAGCGATGCAGGACGCGGCGCTCGAGCAGGCGCACGGCCTCGTAGAGCAGCATTCCAAGGGCGGTGATGACGACGAAGAGCGCGAAGATGAGGCTGGAATCCATCACGCCCTGCGCGGCGATGATCGAGGCGCCGAGCCCTATGCGGCCGCCGATGAACTCGCCGACGACGGCGCCGACCAAAGCGAGCACGACGGCGACGCGCAGGCCAGCCATGATGACGGGCAGAGCGGCCGGCAGCTTGAGACGCAGCAGAGCCTGGAGGCGGCCGGCGCCCAGCATGCGGAACAGCTCTCGCCGGGAGGCATCGACCTCGTTGATGCCCGTCAACGTATTCTCCATCAGCGGGAAGAAGCAGATCAGCGCAGTGATGACGACGGTCGGCGTCATGCCGAAGCCGAACCAGATGATGAAGAGCGGCCCGAGCGCGAGCTTCGGCACCAATTGGCTCGCCAGCACATAGGGACGCAGCAGCCGGCTCAGCGCCGGAAATTCAGCCAGCAGGATGCCGACGCCGAGGCCGACGACTGTGCCGATGAGCAGGCCCAGCGCCATCTCGGCGGCGGTAACCGCCAGATGCGGCCAGAGCCTTCCGGTCGCGATCTCGCTCCACAGCGTCGCAAACACCCCGGAGGGCGGCGGCAGGACGAGCGGCGACAGGCCGCCGAGCCGACACCAGGCTTCCCAGCCGGCCAGCAGGGCGACGAGCAGCAGGAGCGAGGGCAGGCGGGCCTTCATGCCGCCGGCCTCCGGCTCGCAGTGATGACGGCTGAGCCGTCCATCGCGTCGCGCAACTCGCGGCAGATGGAGATGAACGAGGGCGCATAGCGCATGTCGCGATGGCGCGGGCGCGGCAGCTCGACACGGCGTGTATGAGTAATCCGGCCGGCCGCCATGACCGCCACCTTGTCGGCGAGATAGACGGCCTCGCCGATATCATGGGTGACGAAGAGCGCGGTTGTGCCATTGAGGGCGCAGAGGCGCAGGAGGTCGTCCTGCAATTCCTCGCGCGTGAGGGCGTCGAGCGCGGCGAAGGGCTCATCGAGCAAAAGCAGGTCGGGCTGGCCGACCAGCGCGCGGGCAACGGCGACGCGGCTCTGCTGGCCACCGGAGAGCTCGGACGGTAGGCGCGCTGCGAAATCGGCAAGGCCGACCCGGGCGAGGAGGTCGCGCGCCGCATCGCGGTCGACTGCGTTCGGGCGACGCTTCAGCGATATCGGCAGCAGGACATTGTCGAGGGCGCTCAGCCAATCGAGCAGGGTCGGTGCCTGGAAGACGAAGCCGGCACGGGCACTTGGGCCATGCAGCGCCTCGCCGGCGACACGGATTGCGCCTTCATCGGGGCTGAGCAGGCCGGCGGCGAGCTTTAGCAGCGTGGTCTTGCCGCAGCCGCTGCGGCCGAGCAGGCAATGGATTTCGCCACGCGGGATGATCCAGTCGACGCCGTCGACGATCGCTGGCCCGGCCGCGCCGTAGCGGTGGCGGATCTGCTCGATCGCGACGAAGCTGCCTTCGGGCTCAGTCGACATAGGGCGCGAATCCCTCTGCCGCAGCTTCGGCCGCCTGCTCGATCTCGGTCAGCGTGACGAGGTCGAGCAGGCTGAAGCGTCCGTCATGGTGCCACCCAGCCTCGGGCGCGGTCATGCGACCGAGCGGGGCGATGCGGCTGATGCCGGCCTTGCCGAGCTGCTCGGAAAGCCGGAACAGCCGCTCGGGCGCCGCGGCGACGCCCGCCGTCTGCAGGAAACTGCGATAGGGTGCGATCAGGGCAGGGATGTCGTCGAGGCTCTCGACGGCGACCAGCTTCAAACTGCGGTTCAGCCCGGTCGGGCTCAGGGGTTCCGCCGCCGCGACATGGACCACGCTCCAGCTGTCGGATGGCTCGCCGAGAAGCTCCGCTGCTCCCTCCATCGCGCGCGTCTCCTGCGCGCCTCGCCAGGTTGCGATCGACGCGGCTTCACCCGGCGAAAGTGCGCGGCGTGGATGGCGGGAGGCGAGCGTGCCGAGTTCCTGCGCGACGTAGCGGGCGAACTCGGCAGCTTCGACGCGCCCGCCGCGCTCGACGAAGAGCATCTGCGGGGAGTAGCAGCCCTGCTGCTCGTAGCGGACGACGTCGTGGGCGGCGAGCCGCGCCAGCGCCGGAGCCTTGCGGCTGTCGAGCGCCTCGCGCGCCACGACGCCGAAGCCGATCTTGTGGCCATGCGGCAGGAAGCGGGTGGTGACCGGCAACCTGGCACGCAGGGCCGTCAGCGTCTCATTGCCGCCATAGGCGATGACCGTGTCGGCCTCGCGCAGGAAGGTCGGCTCGGCCGCCGCCTCGCCCCCCTTCCACCAGGTGATCGCCAGGCATTCGCCGATCTCGGGATCGATCTCCGAGAGGAGCCCCGCGAACCAGCCGGCCGTCAGCGGCTCGGCCGAGGCGAGCTTGCCGATGTTGCCCGCCTTGACCAGAAGACCGCAGATCAGGCTCCAGAGCGAGAGTGCCGGCACGTTTCCGGCCCAGACATGCAACAGGAGTTCCGGGCCATGGGCGCGCAGATAGCCCCCCTTGGGCGTCGGCCGGAAACCGTCGAGCACGCCGGGATTGGCGAAGTCCTCAGCCAGGAAGCGCAGGAGCTGCGGTCTGCGGAAGGTCTTGAGATAGCCGGTGAGACCGAGACGGACCGTCTCGCGGTCATAGCCGGTAACGATCGGCAGCAGATGCTCGGCCTTGCGCCGCAGCGGGTCCCCGCGGTCGAGCAGGCGCATGATGGCGGCATCGATCGCGTCGACGATGCGGGCAACCGGCATCTGCTTCAGTCGGGCGCCGGCATTGTCGCGAACCTGCGCGCAGAGCGCCGCCGCCTGCGCCCCGTCGAGCTCCGGCAGCGCGATCGTGGCGCTCTCGCCCCAGGCGCTGAGGCTGACTTCGCGCCAGCGCAACGCCTTGGCGTTCAGGCCCGGCAGATGGCCCGCATGCTCGATCACGTCAGTCAGCCTCGTGCCGCGGCGAGGAATTCGGCGACCGCGACCGAACAGCCTTTCGAGGCCTCGCCATCGACCCGGCCGAGCAGCTTGAAACCGTTGGGCACGATCTGGCCGGCATCCTCGGTGAGGATCGCCGCGACGCAATTGAAATGGGCGAGGTCGTGATGGACGATCACGCCGCGCTGGCCTTCCGGCAGGTCCGCCCCGGTCAGCGGATCGACGACGCGGCTGCGGATCCAGTGCGGGCCGGACTTCACGGAGGGGCAGACGGCGTTGCCATCGTCATAGAGCTGCGAGCTCAGCTCGGTCATCCCGTACATGTTGATGCAGGAAGAGCGCGGCACGCCGAAGGCTGCCGAGAGCGCGTCATAGAACTCGTCAGGGCCGAGCTCGCGCGACTGGCCCTTGAAGCCGCCGGTGTCGAGGATCAGGCTCCCTTCCGGCAGAGCGAAGCGCCGGCCGCTCGCGGCGAGCGCGTCCAGCACGGGGACGAACGAATAGCTCGCGCCGAGCAGGGCGTAGGGCTCGCCGCTGGCTTCGGCTTCCGCGAGCGTCGAGAGCAGCCCGTCGAGGTCGAGCCCGGCGGCATCGATGAAGGTCCGGGAATCCGGGGTGCCGCATTCGCGCCTGGCGAGCGAAAGATAGGTGGCGAGCGAGGAGTTCGGCAGCTCCGCGGCGTCGGGGAAGAGAATGCCCATGCGGATGCGCTCGCGGCCACGCATGAAGCGTTCGCGGAAATTCACCAGCATCGAGCGGCGCCAGACCGCGAGAGTCGGATGATAGCTGCGGCCGCGGACGCCCTGCGTGGTGCCGCTCGTCATGAAGACGCGCTCGGCCGCTTCCGGCGGGCTGCAGCTCAGCGTCAGGTCCTTGAAGGCGGTGATCGGCACAGCCGGAATGTCGCGCCAGCGCCGGACCGAGAGCGGCGTGCGGCCGCGCTGCAGGCAGAAGCGCTTGTAGGGGTCGTTGTTGCGGAACTGGTAGGCGAACACCTTCAGCGCCATCGCCTCGAATTCCGCTTCCGACGCGTCGGGAAGCGCGATGAACGCCAGCAGCGCCTCGATGATCTCGGCTTGCGTCACTGTGGCCCACTCCGTTCGGACGCGTGCCGGCAAGCCGGGAGCGTCGATCGCAACTGGATCATCGGCGCAAGCTGGAATCAGGGCCACGACGGCCGCATGTCCCGCATCCCTACGCCGGTATGACCCGGATCAGGTTCGGAGGGTCACCACGTTGCCGGGCCTGACGGCCCTGCCGGCGGAATCTCAGCCTCCTAGCGAGGCCCCCCTGGGAACGGGATTTAGGTGGGGCTTCGGACCATGGCTTGTCAAGCGTTGCCGGCGCGTGGCCGTCGCTGCCGGCGAGAAGCGGGGACATGGCGCGCATGCCGAAGAAGAGGCTCGACGCCGGCCTGCAAAACCGGTTCTGTGCCGGCCATGAACCTTTCTGCGCCGTCGCCCCGCATCGCCTCCTTCACCTGCGAGAAGAAGCCGGCCACCGGCTCGCGCGGGATGGTCGTCACCAATCATCCGCTGGCCTCAGCCGCGGGGGCGCAGATGCTGCTCGCCGGCGGCAACGCGATCGACGCGGCGGTGGCATCGCTCTTCGCGCTGACCGTGGCCGAGCCGATGATGGTCGGCATCCTCGGCGGCGGCCTGAGCCATATCCGCCTCGCCGACGGGCGCCACGTCGTGATCGACAATCTCTCGACGGCGCCCGGGCATGCGGCGCCCGACATGTACGACTGCCTTTCGGACGAGATCGGCAAGCAGCGCGACACGCGCGACCGCGAGAACGTGGTCGGTGCCAAGGCGGTCGCGGTGCCAGGCGCGCTCAAGGGCTGGTGCGAGGCGCTCACGCGCTTCGGCACGCTGCCGCTCGCCGAGGTGCTGCAGCCGGCGATCGGGCTGGCGGAGCGCGGTTTCGTGGTCACGCCCTATCTCTCGAACTGCATCACCGACAATGCCGCCGATCTCGCTCGCGATCCGGGGCTTGCAGCGCTCCTGCTGCCGGGCGGCCTGCCGCTCCAGCCGGGCATGCGGCTGGTCCAGACCGACTATGCCGCGAGCCTGAAACTGATCGCGGCGGAGGGGCCCGAGGCGCTCTATGGCGGGAAGCTCGGACGGGCACTGACCGACTACATGGCCGCGAATGGCGGGCTCATCGACCAGGTCGACCTCGCCAATTACCGTATCGAGCTGCGTGAGCCGATCCGCGGCTCCTATCGCGGCTACGAGATCATCGGCCCGCCGCCTCCCTCGTCCTCGGGCGTGCATGTCACGCAGATGCTCAACATCCTCGAAGGCTATGATATCGGCTCGCTTGGATTCGGCTCGACGGATGCCGTGCATCTTCTGGCCGAGGCGCTGAAGATCGCCTTCGCAGACCGTGCGGTGGCGACGGCCGATCCGGCCTTCGTCAAGGTCCCGGTCGCGAGGCTGATCGACAAGGACTACGCCGACGAGCGCCGCGCGCTGGTCGAGATGGGCCGGGCCAGAAGCTGGACGGCGGGGCTTTCGGGTGGAGAATCTGCCGATACCACCCATGTCACCGTTGCGGACGCCATGGGCAACGTGGTCAGCGCGACGCAGACGATCAACGGCCTGTTCGGGGCCTGCGTGCAGATCCCCGGCACGGGTATGATCGCCAACAACTACATGTTCAATTTCGATCCGCATCCCGGCCGCGCGCTCTCGATCGCGCCGGGCAAGCGGGTCTTCACCTCGATGGCGCCGATGATGGCCGTGAAGGACGGCCGGCTCGCCTTCGCGCTCGGCCTGCCGGGCGCCCTGCGCATCTTCCCCTCGGCGCTGCAGGCCATCGTCAACCTGATCGACCACCGCATGACCTTGCAGGAGGCGGTCGAGGCGCCGCGCGTCTGGACCGAGGGCGGCGTCCTCGAACTCGAAGAGGCCATTCCCGAGGCCGTGGCGCAGGAGCTTGCGGCGCGCGGCCACAAGGTCTTGCGCTCGCCGCGCGTCGCCGGAGGGATGAATGCGATCGCCTTCAATGCGGACGGCACGTTGACGGGCGCCGCCTGCTGGCGCGCCGATGGCACGCCGGTTGCCATCTCCGGCGGGCTCGCCCGCGCCGGTGCGCGCTTCACCATCTGATCATATTCCCGGATCCTTCCATGCCAGAGACCATCGTCCTCCTCGACATGACGAGCCCCGAGCGCGCCGAGCGCATGCGGGCGCTGCTGCCGCCCGGCTTCGTGTTCAAGCACGGCGTCGCGCGCGGCGACGAGCATATGAAGGAGATCATCGCCGAGGCCGACTATGCGATCTCCGGCCAGGTCGGCGTCTCCGCCGATGTGCTGCGGGCGGCGAAGAAGCTGAAGCTGCTGCACAAATGGGGCGTCGGCTACGACAATATCGATATCGCCGCCGCGAAGGAGCTCGGCATCAGGGTCGCGCGCACGACCGGCTCGAATGCCGTGCCCGTTGCGGAATTCGCATTGGGCCTGGCGCTCTCCGCGCTGCGCTTCATCGGCTACGGCCATGCCGAGCTCAAGCAGGGCCACTGGGCCACGGGCAAGCTGCCAGGCGACACCTTCACGCTCTCGGGCAAGACGGTCGGCATCATCGGCTTCGGCGCGATCGGCCAGAGCCTTGCGAAACTGCTCGGGGGCTTCGGCTGCACGATCCTCTACAGCAAGCGCCATCCGCTCGATGCCGAGGCGGAAGCGGCGCTCGGCGCCCGGCACGCGTCGCTGCCGGAGATCCTGGCGCAGGCGGATGTCGTCTCGCTCCATTGCCCGCTGACGCCGGAGACGGCCAACCTGATCGATGCTGCCGCCCTCAAGGCGATGAAGAAGACGGCGGTTCTGGTCAATGTCGCGCGCGGCGGCGTCGTCAACGAGACCGACCTGATCGCGGCACTGAAGGCGCGGGAGATCGCGGGCGCTGCGATGGACGTGTTCTCGGTCGAGCCGCTGCCGGCCGACAGCGAATTGCTGACGCTCGACAACCTCGTGGTGACGCCGCACCTCGCGGCGATGGCCGCCGACAATTTCGCGCCGACCGTGAAGCGCATGTTCGACAACATGGCGCGTGTCTCGCGGGGCGAGCCGGTGCCGGAGCGCGATCTGGTGGTGTGAACCGCCGTCTGCTCAGTGCAACCCGCCGACGCCGACATAGCGCTCGAGCACGTCTCCGTCGGCGCGCAGCGCCGCTGGCTTGCCGGACCAGACGATCCGCCCGCGCTCGAGGATGATGACGTCCTCGGCGAAATCGAGCGCACTTTCCAGCCGCTGCTCGACGAAGAGAATCGTCATCGCGCCGCTCGCCGCGAGCCCGGTGAAGGCCTCCATCAGCATGTCGCAGATGACCGGAGCCAGGCCCTCCAGCGGCTCGTCGAGCAGCAGCACCGAGGGCTGGCCGAGGATGGTGCGCGCCGTCGCCAGCATCTGCTGCTCGCCACCCGAGAGCTGGGAGCCCAGATTGCGACGACGTTCCTGCAGGCGCGGGAACAGCACATAGGCTTCCTCGATCGCGCTGCGCGGACGGCCCTTCAGCCCGGCGAAGAGGTTCTCCTCCACCGTCAGGCCCTTGAATATCTCGCGGGTCTGGGGGACGAGGCCGATGCCGCCATGGGCGCGAGCGGCGGTGCCGAGCGCGGTGATGTCGTTGCCGCCGATGCTGATGCTGCCGGCATAGCGGCGCGTCAGCCCCATCAGGCTCGCCATCAGCGTGGTCTTGCCCATGCCGTTGCGGCCGAGGATGGAAAGGCGCCCGCCCGCCGGCACGGAGAAGGACACATCCTCCAGAACATGGGTCTGGCCATAGCCGGCGCTCAGGGCGCGGACGTCAAGCGTGGCTGCGGGCATGCGCGTAATTCCCGAGATAGGCTTCACGGACCTTGGGGTCTTTGGCGACCTCCGACGGCAGGCCCTGGAAGATGAGCTCGCCCGCAGCCAGCACCACGACACGCCTGGCAAAGCGGAAGACGAGATCCATGTCGTGCTCGATCATCAGCACGGCGAGCGAGGCGGGCAGGCGCGCCAGCGCCTCCTCTATGCGCGGCGTGTCGGCGGAGGGCACGCCGGCGGCAGGCTCGTCGAGCAGCAGGACTTTCGGCCGCTGTGCCAGCGCGATCGCGATTTCGAGCAGGCGCTGCTGACCATAGGCGATGGTGGCGACCTTGCGGCTGGAGACCTCGGTCAATCCAAGCGTCGCGAGGATCTCGGCGGCTTCGTCGCGCACTTCGGACGCGCCGTGGAAGCGGGCGAAGATGCGCGTCGCCCGGCCGAGGCGCTGCAGGATGGTCATGACCACATGCTCTTCCGGCGTCATGTCCGGGAAGAGGCGCGTGACCTGGAAGGTGCGGACGAGGCCGCGCCTGACGCGCTTCACGGCGCCCAGGCCCGTGATGTCCTCGCCGGCGAGGCGGACGCTGCCCGCGCTCGGCGGGATGCGGCCGGTGACGAGGTTGACGAAGGTGGTCTTGCCGGCGCCGTTGGGGCCGATGAGGGCGAGACGCTCGCCCTCATTCATGGCGAGCGAGATGTCGCGGCTGACCTTGAGCCCGCCGAACTCCTTCGAGAGGTGCGAGACCTCGAACACCGCGCTCATCGGCCGGTCCCCCAGCGGTCACGCGTCAGCAGCCGGGCGATCTCGTCCAGCGTTCCTGAGAGGCCACGCGGAGCGAAAAGCACGATGGCGACCAGCACGGCGCCGACCAGCGTCATCCAGTGGAAGGGGTTGATCGCGGCGACGATGTGCTCGAGCGCCATGAAGATCACCGTGCCGATCAACGCGCCGAATAGATGTCCGATGCCGCCGAGGACGAGCATGACCAGCGCGTTGGCCGAAATCTCGAAGCTCACGCTGTCGAGCCCGACGACCTGGGTCGCGATCGCCGCAAGCGCGCCGCCCATGCCGGCGACCGCGCCGGAGATGACGAACATCTTGAGCAGCACAGGGAAGGCGTAGATGCCGAGCGCGCTGATCCGCAGCGGGTCCTCCTTGAGGCCGCGGCAGACCATGCCGAAGGGCGAGCGGACGATGAAGCGCAGCGCCGCGAACACGATGACGAGCAAGCCGAGGCCGAAGAGATAGGCGCTGCGGCCCCAGAGATCGAACTCGAAGATGCCGAAGAGCGGAGCCGGGCTCATCCCGGAGAGGCCGTCGCTGCCGCCGGTGATCGAGGAGGCCTTGTTCGCGGCCTCGTGCAGGAGCTGGACGATGGCGATCGAGAGCACGAGCTGCGGCAAGCCATGCGCGCGCAGCATCACCGTGCCCATGAGCAGGCCCATGACGGCGCCGGCTGCCGCGCCGATCAGGATCAGCAGGAAGGGCTCGGTGACGCCATGGACGCAGGCGATGCCGGCTGCGTAGGCGCCCGCGCCATAGAGCGCGCCCTGGCCGAGCGAGGCGATGCCGCAATAGCCGACGATCAGGTCGAGCGAGAGCACGAGCAGCGCGACCGAGATGACGCGGGTCAGGAAGGCGAGATTGTCGGGGAAGAGGACATAGCCGGCCATGCCGACGAGCGCGATCAGGGCAAGGCCGAGCAGATCGCGCCCGAGCGTGCGCAGGCGAGGCGTTCCGGCGCGCGGGAGCGTGGCGTCGGTCATCTCAGTGTGCCCGCCCCATGAGGCCGCGGGGGAAGGCGCAGACCACCAGGATCACCGCGAGATAGAAGAAGAAATTGCCGAAATCCGGCACGAGATAGCGGCCGGTCACGTCGATCGCGCCCAGCAGCAGGCAGGCCGCGAGCGCGCCGGGAATCGAGCCCGCGCCGCCGACCGAGACGACGACAAGGAAGGTGACCATGTAGCGCAGCGCGTAATAGGGCTCGATCGGCAGGAATTCGGCGCCGACCACGCCGCCGAAGGCGGCGAGCCCGATCGCCAGCGCGAAACTCGCCGCATAGATGATCTCGGTGCGCACGCCGAGCGCACGCGCCATCGGCGCGTTCTCGACGGCGGCACGCAGATGGATGCCAAAGCCGGTACGCTCGATCAGGAACCAGAGGCCGCCGGCGACGACGAGGCCGCTCGCGATGACGAAGAGGCGGTGCCCGGCGATGCTGCGGAAGCCGAGATCGATCGGTCGCGCCAGTTCGCCGGGCAGCGGGATCGTCTTCAGGGTTGGCCCGAAGAAGTAGTTGGTGATGCCGATGACGCAGAAGGTGATGCCGATCGTCATCAGCACCTGCGAGAGTTCGCTGCGGTCGTAGATGCGGCGATAGAGCAGGCGCTCCAGCGGAATGGCGAGCAGCACCGTGCCGATGACGGCGAGCAGGATGCCGAAGCCGTAGCCGAGGCCGAGATCGCGCGCGGCATAGGAGGCGATGTAGCCGCCGATCATGGCGAAGGCGCCATGCGCGAGGTTCACCACCCGCATCAGCCCCATCGTCAGCGACAGGCCGATGCAGATGATGAACAGGGCCATGCCATAGGCGAAGGCATCCATGGCGATGCTCAGCGCGGTCTGCATCTGCGGGCCTCGTCGAACGGGAGCAGGATGCGAGGGCGTCGCGCGCCCTCGCGATGTCGAGATCCGGCGTCGGCGGCCAGGCTCACTTCGCCAGGCCGGGGTCCTTCTGATCGGGGACGCTGGCGATCTCCTTGTTGATCCAGCGCCCCTGCGCGTCCTTCGCGACCTCGCGCAGATAGATCGTCTGGGTGATGTGGCGGGTCTCCGGGTCGATCTTGACCGGGCCGCGCGGGCTCTCCCAGGCGAGGCCCTTCACCGCCTCGACCGCCTTTTCGGCATCCTGCTTGCCGCCGGTCGCCGCGATCATCTTGGAGATCACGAACATGCCGTCATAGGCGCCGACGGCGGGGAAGGAGAGCAGGTCGGGCGCGCCGATCGCCTTCTCGCCGGCGGCGACGAAGCGCTTGTTGATCTCCGAGTCGTGCGAGACGGCATAGTGGAAGGACGTCACCATCCCGGAGGCGGCCTCGCCCAGCGCCGGAAGATCGGATTCCTGCGTCAGGTCGCCGGTGGCGAAGAGCTTGACGCCCGCCTGCTTCAGGCCGGTGTCGCTGAAGGATTTGACGAAGCCGAGCGTCGGCGGGCCCGACGGCAGGAAGGCGAAGACGCCCTGCGCGCCGGCATCGCGGATGCGCTGCATGATCGGGCTGAACTCGGTGGTGTTGAGCGGCATGCGGATCGATTCGACGACCTCGCCGCCCGCAGCCTCGATCGCCTTCTTGAAGGCGCCCTCTGCATCGACGCCCGGGCCGTAGTCGGTAACGACCGAGACGAATTTCTTGATGCCACGCTCGACCGCGGCCTTGCCGATCGGCGTCGTTGTCTGGGCAGTGGTGAAGGAGGTGCGCACGGCCAGCGGCGAGGAGTTCATGATCGCCGAGGTCGCGGCGTTGAAGATCACGAGCGGCACGTTGCCCTGCTTCAGCAGCGGGGTGATCGCCATCGCGTCCGGCGTGAAATAGACGCCGCCGAGATACTGCACCTTGTCACGGACGATCAGCTCCTGCGCCAGCGCGCGCGCCTGCTGCGGGTTGGCGGTCGGCAGGTCGCGATAGACCAGCTCGATATCGTGGCCGGCGACGGTCTTGCCGTTCTGCGCCAGCCAGGCCTCGGCACCAGCCTGGAAATTCTTCCCCTGCAGGGCGAAGGGCCCGGAGAAGGGCCCGATGATGCCGACCTTGATGGTGTCGGCGCCGGCCGCGCCACCCAACCCCAGGGTGCCCGCGAGCGCCAGGGCGCCGGCGCGCAGCAACCGGCCGATCGATGTCTTCTGCATTGTCCTCTTCCTCCCGATATCGTGCTCCGCCGCAGCCGCATCGTCTGCGGAACGGTGGTCGTCGCCGTTCGTTCCCGGCCGGATCAGCGCATCGCGATGTCCGGCTCTTGTTGTCACCAACGCAATTTTTTGCCCGAGGGCAATGGCCATCGCCGTCCGGAGCCGAAGTCCTTCGGGGGGAGCCGTGTCACAGGTGAATTCGTCTCTCGATTACTGGGTCAAGCGATGATTGTCCCGCTCCGCGCCAATCCGGGCCGGGCGGCAGGTTCTAATAGGGCAGGCCGACATAGTTCTCGGCGATGGTGACGCCGGCCGCATGCGAGTGGATGAGATAATCGAACTCAGCCCGCTGGATGCGCCGGTCGAAGCCGTCTTTCTCAGGGAAACGGTGGAGGAGGTTGGTCATCCACCAGGAGAAGCGTTCCGCCTTCCAGACCCGAGCGAGCGCGCGGGCGGAATAAGCGTCGAGGCCGGCATCGGAGCGATCGTGGTAGTGCTCGCGCAGGGCATCGAAGAGATAGCGCACGTCGCTCGCGGCGAGATTGAGGCCCTTGGCGCCGGTTGGCGGCACGATATGGGCGGCGTCGCCCGCGAGGAAGAGCCGGCCGAAACGCATCGGCTCGGCGACGAAGCTGCGCAGCGGCGCAATGCTTTTCTCGAGCGAGGGACCGGTCGTGACCCCATCGGCAACCTCGGCCGGCAGGCGCCTGCGCAGTTCGTCGAAGAAGGCATCGTCCGACCAGTTCTCGACCCGCTCCTCCAGCGGAACCTGGACATAATAGCGGCTGCGCTCGGCTGAGCGCATCGAGCACAGCGCGAAGCCGCGCTCGTGATTGGCATAGACCAGTTCATGCGCCGCCGGGGGGCGATCCACCAGCAGGCCGAGCCAGCCGAATGGATAGACGCGCTCGAAAGTCTGCAGCGCATCCCCGGGCACGGAGGCGCGGGAGGCGCCGTGATAGCCGTCGCAACCGGCGATGAAGTCGCAGTTCAGTTCCCTGGCCTGCCCTTCCACCCGGAACGTAACCCGCGGCGAGGCACCGTCGAAATCATGCAGTGCGACGTCGTCGGCTTCGTAGAACGTCGTCCGGCCGAGCGCCGTGCGGGCGTCGATGAGATCGTGGGTTACCTCGGTCTGGCCATAGACGGTGACCGTCTTGCCGCCGCTGAGTTGCTTGAGATCGACGCGGTGCAGGGCGCCATGGAAGGCCAGCGCGAAGCCGTCATGGACGAGCCCTTCGCGATCGAGCCGTTCGCCGACGCCCGCCTCGTGCAGAAGATCGACCATGCCCTGTTCGAGCACGCCGGCGCGAATGCGCGACAACACGTAGTCGGCACTGCGCCGTTCCAGGATGACGTTGTCGATGCCGGCGCGCGACAGAAGCTGCCCGAGCAGCAGGCCGGCAGGTCCGGCGCCGATGATGGCGACCTGCGTTCTCATTCTTCTTGACCTCCCACGGAGCGTCGATTTGCACCGTTCGATCCGCACGCCGACAATATCGCGTTCGCTGTGGTTGACGGAATGGAGTATTCGCGCATTGTCTTGGACAAATCGATCTTGAGGACGATATGCCCGGCAGGAGCGTCCCCGCCTATTGGCTCTATGGCGAGCGTCTGACCGACCGCTTTCCCGATGCGCTTCACATCGAGCCCATCATGGCGCGCAGTTCGCTGCATGGCTGGACGATCCAGCCACACCTGCATCACGACCTCTTCCAGTTCTTCCTCGTCACGGAGGGCGGAGGGCGGACGCGCGTCGACGGCCGGGAGCACCTGTTGACGCCGGGGTCGGTGCTGCTGCTGCCGCCGTCGACGATCCACGAATTCGCCTTCCTCGACGACACCAACGGCTTCGTCGCGAGTGCGGCGGCGACCTCGCTGAAGCGCCTGTTCGGCAACGAGCCGGAGGCGCGAGCGCTGCTTGGGAGCGCGGCGGTGCTGCATGTGCCGGTCGGGAGCGGGGAGTTTGCCGGGCTCAGCGCGACGATGCGACTGGCGATGAGCGAGTTCGCCGCGAACCTGCCGGTGCGCGAGTTCTCGCTGGCGGCCTATGCCGACCTGATCGCGTCATGGTTCGTGCGGGCGATGCGCGGGGCACGGGCGATTGCAGAGCCGGCGCGGGATGCGCGCGCGGAGCTGGTCCGCCGCTTCGTCGAGCGCGTCGAGGCGCGGTTCCGGCAGCATGATGCGCTGACCGATTACGCAAGCGCGCTCGGCGCCTCGGTGCCGCATCTGTCGCGCAGCTGCCGGGAACTGCTCGGCCACTCCGCCGCGCGGGTCATCCAGGACCGGCTTATGATCGAGGCGCGGCGCGATCTCGTCTATACGGCGATGTCGATCTCGCAGATCTCGTTCCGGCTCGGCTTTTCCGATCCTGCCTATTTCTCGCGCTTCTTCGCCAAGCGCGCGGGCCTGTCGCCTTCCGACTACCGGGTGAAGGCCTGACGCCGGTCAGTCCGCCGCCTCGATCTCCTTCATCACGGCAGCGGCTTCGGCAAATGCGGTGTTGCCGGCGGGCACCCCGGCATAGATCGCCGTCTGCATCAGCACTTCCTTGAGGTCGTCGCGCGTGAAGCCGCCGCGCGTCAGTCCGGCGCGGACATGCAGCCGGAATTCCTCCCAGCGGCCGAGGCTGGCGGTGATGGCTAGCACGAGCAGGCGTCGCGTGCGGTCGTCGAGGCCGGGCCGGCTCCAGATCTCCTGCCATGCAATGCGGGTGATCATCGCCTGGAACTCGGCGTTGAACGGCGTGCGGTTGGCGAGCGATCGATCGACCCAGGCATCGCCAAGGACACGCCGGCGGTTCTTCAGCCCGGCCTCGAACAGAACCTCCCCGGCATCGCCGGCGTCCGGGCCTGGCGACAGGAACGCCCGCAGTACGCCCGCGAGCGCGGCCGGGGCTTCCAGCGGGGCGAGGTGCCCGCAGTCGAGTCGCTCCAGCCTCGCGCCGGGAATGGCGGCGACGAGGTTATCGCCATGGCCCGCGAAGGGGGTGGAGGCGTCGCGCTCACCGACGACGACGAGCGTGGGGCAGGAGAGGCCGGGGAGCCGGTCGATCAGCGCCATGTCGCGGATGGCGGCGCCGGCCCCGGCATAGCCTTCGCGGGCCATGGCGACCAGGTTGCGGCGTACGCTTTCAGCGATGGCCGGCTGTCCGGCGGTGAAGGCGGGCGAAAGGAAGCGCTGCATCGCGAGATCGGCGATCGCCGCCGTGCCGCCGGCACGGACCTTGCCGACACGATCCTGCCATGCGGCCTTGTCCATCGTGGCGGAGGTGCAGATCACAGCCAGCGCCGAAACCCGTTCCGGGTGGGCAAGCGCAAGCTCCATCGCGATCATGCCGCCAAGCGAGACGCCGGCGACCGCGGCGCGCGTGATGCCCGCCGCATCCATAGCGGCGGCGGTGTCACCGGCCAGCTGCGCAAGCGTGTAGTCGCCATCCGGCGCGTCGGAAGCACCGTGGCCGCGGGTGTCGAGCCGCAGGACGCGGAAGGCGCCGAGCAGCGCCGGCATCGCCGCATCCCAGAGGCCGAGATCAGTGCCGATCGAGTTCAGCAGCACCAGCGCGGGCTTGTCGTCGGTGCCCTCGAGCTTCCAGTAGATGCGGGCGCCGCCGCTTGCTGCGAATGGCATGGTTAGTCCCTCAGTCGTTTCGGGCCAGCAGCGCGGCGACCAGGGCCGGGCTCTCGCCGATATCGTCTCCGAGGCCGGCAGCCGCGAGATTGCGGGCGATTGCGGCTTCGTCGATCTCCAGCCCTTCCGCCACGGTCGCCATGGCCTCGGCCGCACCGGCCGCGAGCAGGAAGAGCTCGGCCAGAGCGGGGCCCTCGGCCTGCCAGCCGCCGAGCCCGCGCTCCTGCTCGGCCGGCAGGCCGGCGAGAATGCCGGCGACAAGGCCGGGAGCGCGGAGCGCGGCCGAGAGGGCGACCTGGCAGCCGGTGGGGTTGCGCTTATGCGCCATGGCGGAGGAGCCCCCACGGCCGGGGATGGCGGGTTCACGGGCCTCGCCGATGCCGTTCTGGGCAAGAAGCGAGACATCGCGCGCCATCTTGCCGAGCGCCCCGATGGCGATTGCGAGAGCCGTGGCGATCCCGGCGACGCCGCCGCGGCGCGCCTGCCAGGGCGGCGCGTCGGGCAGGGTGAGCGCAGCGGCGAGGCGCGCCGACACGGCAGCTCCCTTGCCGCCGAGGCCGGCGCGCGAGCCGGCCGCGCCGCCGAACTGCAGCATTGCGCCGGCAGCGACCTCACGGCCGAGGCGTTCGGCGGCTTCGGCCACGCCGGCTTGCCAATGCGCGATACGCAGGCCGAAGCCGATCGGCAGTGCGTCCTGCAGCAAGGTTCGGCCGATAGAGGGCGTCGCGGCATGGCGCCGGGCGAGCGCGGCAAGCGCCACCGTCGTGCGGGTGAGATCGTCGTCGAGCAGGGCTCTGGCGTCGCGGATCTGGCAGGCCAGCACGGTGTCGGCGACATCCTGGCTGGTTGCGCCCTTGTGCAGCGACTTGGCCGCCTCGCCGGCCAGGGCGGCGCGCAACCGCGCCACCAGCGGAATCGCCAGCGTGCCGGCGAGCGCGGCCTCCTCGGCGAGCTCGGCCGGGTCGATCGCGATCTCCGCGCAGAGCGTGGCGATCGCCTCGGCGGCGTCAGGAGCGATCAGTCCTTCTGCCGCTTCGGCTCTGGCGAGCTCGGCTTCGAAGGCGAGCGCATGACGAAGAGTGGCCGCGTCCGAGAACACGGCCAGCATCGCTTGGGTTGTCGCCGGCCTCGCGCGGAGGAGCCCGCTCACGCGGCCTTGGCGAGGCTCGGGGCGACCGCGAAGGGCGCGGCCGTCTTGGCCTTGACCTCGTCGAGCGTGACGCCGGGGGCGAGCTCGATCAGGGTCAGGCCGCCGCCCTTCTCCTTGTCGCAGCTCATGACGCAGAGATCGGTGATGATCAGGTCGACCACGCCCGCGCCGGTCAGCGGCAGCGAGCACCGCTCCAGAACCTTGGATTCGCCCGCCTTGTTGGCGTGATCCATCACGACGATGACCTTCTTGACGCCGGCTACCAGATCCATCGCGCCGCCCATGCCCTTCACCATCTTGCCGGGAATGGTCCAGTTGGCGATGTCGCCATTCGCGGCCACTTCCATGGCGCCGAGGATGGTCAGGTCGATATGGCCGCCGCGGATCATCGCGAACGAGTCGGCGGAGGAGAAGAAGCTGGAGCTCGGCAGCGCCGTGATCGTCTGCTTGCCGGCATTGATCAGGTCGGGATCGGCCTCGCCCTCATAGGGGAACGGGCCGATGCCGAGCAGGCCGTTCTCCGACTGCAGCGTGACGTCGACGCCCTCGGGAATGTAGTTAGCCACCAGCGTGGGAATGCCGATGCCGAGATTGACGTAGAAGCCGTCCTTCAGTTCCTTGGCGGCGCGGGCGGCCACCTCTTCGCGGGTCCAGGCCATTATGCCGACTCCCTCTTGCGCTCGGTCAGCTTCTCGATCTTCTTCTCGTTGATCGTGCTCTTGATGATGCGGTCGACATAGATGCCGGGGGTGTGGATCGCCTCCGGGTCGAGGGAGCCGACCGGCACGATCTCCTCGACCTCGGCCACCGTCACCTTGCCGGCGGTCGCCATGTTCGGATTGAAGTTGCGTGCCGTGCGTCGGTAGACGAGGTTGCCCGCCGTATCGGCCTTCCAGGCCTTGACGATGGCAAGGTCGGCGCGCAGCCAGGTCTCGCGGACATAGAGTTGACCGTCGAATTCCTCGACCGGCTTGCCCTCTGCGACGACGGTGCCGACGCCGGTCTTGGTGTAGAAGGCGGGGATGCCGGCGCCGCCGGCGCGGATGCGCTCGGCCAGCGTGCCCTGCGGGTTGAGTTCGAGTTCAAGCTCACCGGCCAGATATTGCTGCTCGAAGAGCTTGTTCTCGCCGACATAGGACGCGATCATCTTCTTGATCTGCCGGGTCTGCAGCAGCATCCACAGGCCAAAACCGTCGGCGCCGGCATTGTTCGAGATCACCGTCAGGTTCTTCACGCCGGAATCGCGGATCTGCGGGATCAGGCTCTCCGGGTTGCCCGACAGGCCGAAGCCGCCGGACATGATCGTCATGCCGTCGAAAAGCAGCCCCTCCAGCGCAGCCGCGGGGCTGTCGTAGATCTTGCGCGTCATCTGTCCTCCATGGGCGCGGCTTGGCGCCGCGACATTTGCTCCCGTGTCCCGGCCGCCGCAAGCCCCAGGCGTTGCTTCCGGCCGGTCCAAGTTTCCGGCGCGATCAGAATACGAACGCGGGAGAATGTCCATCACCGCGACGCAAGTGCGGCATGGCCTTTGCGCAATTGCGGTAGGCTCGGGCCCGCCATCGAGATCAGGCTGCCGCCAGGCGCTCTGGAGCCGGGATCGGGAAGGCCCGGTCATAGGCCAGATT
>NZ_JBIWYK010000009.1:0-19387 GCF_044752385.1 Allobosea sp. CER48
ACGCGCTAGCTGGGGCCGGCTTTTCCTGCTTGGCAGACTCACTCAGGCAGGTTCTACTTCCTCCGTCGGGCATCGCTCGCAACGACGCCCGTCGCAGGGAGGTTGCCATGCTCGACGTCACGCGCCGCAACGTGCCACTGGCCATCGCCGGACTATGGGCCGCCACACGTGCCGCGGCCGCCCAGGGGCGGATCGTCCTCCATCGCGGCAACGACGGTGATCCCGAAACGCTCGATCCGCACAAGACATCGACCGTTGCCGAGGCGCATCTGCTGCGCGACCTGCGCGAGGGGCTCGTCATCCACGACATGAAGGGCGAGGTCGTCCCGGGCGTCGCGGAAAGCTGGACGATGAGCCCGGACGGCAGGCTCTGGCGCTTCACACTGCGCGCCGACGCGAAATGGTCGAACGGCGATCCGGTCAAGGCCTCGGACTTCGTCTATTCCTTCCGGCGTATCGTGAATCCCGAGACCGGCGCCCGCTACGCCAGTCTGCTCTATCCGATCCGCAATGCCGAGGCGATCCACAAGGCTGCCGGCGGATCCGCGATCGAGGATCTCGGCGTCGCGGCTCCGGACGAGCGCACGCTGGAGATCACCCTCGAGCGGCCGACGCCCTACCTGCTCGAGCTGCTCACCCACCAGAGCGCCCTGCCCGTCCACCCGGCCAGCGTGGCGAGGGCGTCGCAAGCCCCCGGCCGGCCCGAGAACTGGGTAACCAACGGCGCCTTCATGCTGAAGGAGTTCGCGCCGAACTCGCATATCCGGCTCGACCGGAACCCGCATTTTCACGATTCCGCCAACGTGAAGATCGATACGGTGATCTTCTATCCGGCGTCCGACCTCGCCGCCGCGGCGCGGCGCTTCCAGGCCGGTGAACTGCACCTGACCACCGACATTCCCGCCGACCAGTTCAAGCAGCTGCGCCAGAAACTCGGCAACCAGGTCCGGATAGGGCCCTATCTCGCGACCTACTTCCTGATCCTAAACAGCGCCAAGCCGCCCTTCGACGATGCGCGCGTCCGCCGGGCGCTCTCTCTGCAGATCGACCGCGAGTTCATCGCGGATCGGGTCTGGGGCGGCACGATGCTGCCGGCCTATGGCGTGATACCGCCTCATATCGGCAATTACGGCGAGCGGGCCGAGCTCGACTTTCGTCACAATTCGGTCTTCGAGCGCGAGGAGGAGGCCAAGCGCCTGCTCGCCTCGGCCGGGTTCGGTCCCGGGTCCCCGCTCAGCGTCGAGTTCCGCTTCAACACCACCGACAACAACCGCCATACGGCCGAGGCGATCGCCGAGCAGTGGCGCGCCATCGGCGTCGAGACCCGTTTCGTCGAGACCGATTTCCGCACGCATTTCGCCTATCTGCGCGAGGGCGGCGACTTCGACGTCGCGCGCTATGGCTGGATCGGCGACTATTCCGATCCCCAGAACTTCCTGTTCCTGTTCCAGAGCGACAATGCCGGATTCAACATCGGCAAGTACAGCAACCCGCATTTCGATGCGCTGATGAAGCTCGCAGCCGACGAGCTCGATATCGCCAGGCGCGCGGCGATCCTGCGCGAGGCCGACAGCATCGTCACCACCGAGACACCCTGGATACCGGTGCTGCACTACTCGACGAAGAATCTGGTGTCGCCCAAGCTCGTCGGCTTCGAGTCGAACCTGCGCGGCGCCATTCCGACTCGCTTCCTGAGCCTCAAGGCGTGAGGCGGCCCTGCATCGGGCGCCGGGCTGCTGCCCGGCCTTGATGCTCGCAAGCGCGCCAAAGCTCCGCTAGGAAGGGCGCGTCCCTTTCCCACCCAGCGGGTCCGCAGCGATGAGCCGTATCGTCTATGTCAATGGCGCCTATCTCCCCGAGGAGGAGGCGAAGATTTCCGTTTTCGACCGCGGCTTCATCTTCGGCGACGGCATCTACGAGGTTTCGGCGGTGATCGGCGGCAAGCTCGTCGATTGCGAGGCGCATCTTGCCCGCCTCGAGCGCTCCTGCGGCGAGATCCGGCTCGACCTGCCCTGGTCGAAGGCCGAACTCGTCGCGATCCATGAGGAGCTGATCAAGCGCAACAACCTCGACGAGGGCGGCATCTACCTGCAGGTCTCGCGCGGCGCTGCAGACCGCGACTTCCCCTTCCCGAAGGATGTCCCGCCGACGCTGGTGATGTTCACCCAGGCCCGCAACTTCGTGAACGCACCGACGGCGAAGACCGGCATCAAGGTGGTCTCGACCCCGGACCTGCGCTGGGCCCGCCGCGACATCAAGAGCGTGAACCTGCTGGCGCCGGTGCTCGCCAAGCAGTTCGCGCTGGAAAGCGGCGCGCAGGAAGCCTGGCTGGTCGAGGACGGCGTGGTGACCGAGGGCGCTTCCTCCACCGCCTGGATCGTCAAGGGCAAGACGCTGATCTCGCGCCCGCTCTCGAACAAGGTTCTGCCCGGCATCACCCGCAGGGCCGTGCTCGCCTATCTCGCGGAATCCGGTTTCTCCTTCGAGGAGCGCGAGTTCACGCTGGAAGAGGCGCTCGATGCCGAGGAGGCCTTCATCACCTCCGCGACCAGCCTCGTCATGCCGGTGACCACGATCGACGGCCACACCATCCATAACGGCGCGCCGGGCCCGACGGCGCAGCGCCTGCGCGAGATCTACATCGACTACGCCCGCAAGGGCGGCGTTCTGGGCTGAGGCACCCCGCCCGTACGACGACGTCATGCTCGCCCGCGTGGGGAGCATGACGTCGTTGAACTCGATCTTCCGCCAGCGAAGGCGTGGATGGTCGGGACAAGCCCGACCATGACGGATGACGTGGTCAGCTCTCCGAGAACGACGTCCCCGCGGCGAGCTCCCCCATCACATAGGTCGCGGCGACGTTGCGCTCGTCGCCCAGCGTGACGAGCACGAAGAGCTCCTCCGCCAGATCACGCACCGTCTCCATGCGATGCGCCATGGCCCGCGTAGCGCCGGTATCGAGCACGACGACATCGGCCTCCCGGCCGGTCTCGAAGCTCCCGACCAGATGATCGAGGCCGAGCGCGACGGCATTGCCGCGCGTGATCGCATGCAGCGCCGCGAAGGCCGAGAGCGACTGCCCCTGCAGTTGCAGGATCTTGTAGGCTTCGGCCATCGTCCGGAGCATCGAGTAGGAGGTGCCACCGCCGATATCGGTGGCCACCGCGACCTTGACGCCGCGCTGCCGGGCATGGGCCCAGTCGAACAGCCCCGAGCCGAGGAACAGGTTCGAGGTCGGGCAGAAAACCGCGACTGCGCCGGTGTCGGCGAAGGCTTGCCATTCATTGTGGGTCATGTGGATGCAATGGCCCATCAGGCTCTTGGCGCCGAGCAGGCCGTAGCCACGGTAGATGTCGGCGTAATCGGCGGCTTGCGGGTAGAGCTCGCGGGCAAAGGCGATCTCGGCCCGGTTCTCGTCGATATGGGTCTGGATGTGGCAGTCGGGATGTTCCGCCGCCAGCCGGCCCGCCGCCGCCATCTGCTCCGGCGTCGAGGTGATCGCGAAGCGCGGCGTCACCGCGTAGAGTTGCCGGCCCTTGCCGTGCCAGCGCGCGATCAGTGCCTTGGAGTCGCGATAGCCACTCTCGGCCGTGTCAGTCAGCGCTTCCGGCGCATTGCGATCCATCATCACCTTGCCGGCGATCATGCGGGTGTTGCGGCGTTGCGATTCGGCGAAGAATGCCTCCGCCGACTGCGGATGAGCCGAGCAATAGACCGCAGCCGTGGTCGTGCCGTTGGCCAGCAGTTCGTCGAGCAGGAAGCGCGAGAGCTTTTCGGCATGTCCCTGCTGCGCGAGCTTCTGCTCCTCGACGAAAGTGTACTTGTTGAGCCATTCCATCAGCTGCGCGCCATAGGAGGCGATGACCTGGGTCTGCGGCATGTGAATATGGGCGTCGATGAAGCCCGGCATGATCAGATGCGGGCGATGATCGATGATCTCGGCCTCTGCCGGCAGCGTCCGCAGCAGTTCGCGCGCGTCGCCAACGGTTTTGACCAGCCCGTTCTCGACGACGAGCAGGCCGTCTTCGATGAAGCGATGGGCGGCTTCGCCCGCCGCCTGCGGATCATCGACGAACCAGAGCAGGCGGCCGCGCAGGGCGCGCAGGGCAGCGGGTGCAGTCACGGCGGGCAGCTCCGGCACAATTCCACATCACATCTGAACCAAATCGAAGCTTCCGGCCAAGCGCGGATCATGCCTAATCTGCAGGCATGAAATGGCTTTGCGAGTGGAGCGGGCGGAATGCGTGAGCGGTTGCGCTTCCTGCTCGGCGACAGGCTGGTCGAACTCGACCGCTGCGATCCGACGCTGACGGTGCTCGACTGGTTGCGGCTCGACCGGCGCATGACCGGCACGAAGGAAGGCTGCGCCGAAGGCGATTGCGGCGCCTGCACCGTCGTGGTCGGACGGCTCGACGGCGGCAATCTGCGGTATGAAGCGATCAATGCCTGCATCCGCTTCCTGCCGACGCTGGATGGCTGCCAGCTGCTCACGGTCGAGCATCTGAAGGACTCGGATGGCAGTCTGCACCCGGTCCAGCAGGCAATGGTCGAATGCCACGGCTCACAATGCGGCTTCTGCACGCCGGGCTTCGTGATGTCGCTTTTCGCGCTCCGGCTCAACGAGACGGCGCCTGACATTGGGCGCATCGAGGACGCGCTGGCCGGCAATCTCTGCCGCTGCACGGGCTACGAGCCGATCATCGCCGCCGGCCGCCGCATGGACGAGATCGCGCCGCGCGAAGCCGATCGCTTCCTCGGGCAGCGCGACGCTGCCGCGGCGCAGCTCGCAACCCTCAGCGATGCCGAAACCCTCGCCTTGCAGGGCGAAGCCGGGCAATTCTTCGCCCCGGCGACGGTCGCGGCGCTGGCCGATCTGGTCGCCGCACATCCACAGGCCACGCTGGTCGCCGGCGCCACAGATGTCGGGCTCTGGGTCACCAAGGCGATGAAGCGCCTCGATCCGGTGATCTATCTCGGGCGGGTGGAGGCATTGCGGGCGATCACCGACGAGGGCGACCACCTCCGCTTCGGAGCCATGGCCGGTCACATCGACGTCCGCCCTGCGCTGGCCGGTCTGTCGCCGCAGCTCGACGAGTTGATGCGACGCTTCGGCGGCGAGCAGGTGCGCAATGCCGGCACGATCGGCGGCAACATCGCCAACGGGTCGCCGATCGGCGACCTGCCGCCGGCCCTGATCGCGCTCGATGCGACGCTGGTGCTGGCCCGACGCGCCGAGGCCGGGATCGAGCGTCGCGCGATACCGCTCGAAAGCTTCTTCATCGAGTATCGCAAGCAGGACCGGCGCCCCGGCGAGTTCGTCGAGGCCGTGCTGGTGCCGAAGCTGGCCGGCGGCGCGCTGTTCCACGCCTCCAAGGTCTCGAAGCGCTTCGACGAGGACATTTCGGCCGTCTGCGGCGCCTTCCGCCTGCTGCTCGGCGCGGACGGCCTGATCAGCGAAGCCCGCCTCGCCTATGGGGGCATGGCCGGCATCCCGAAACGTGCAGCGGCCGCCGAGGCCGCCCTGCTCGGACGCCCCTGGGATGAGACCGCCGTCGCGGACGCAACCGCGGCGTTGCCACAGGACTTCACGCCGCTCGACGACATGCGCGCCTCGGCGCATTATCGGCTCAAGATCGCCGGCAACCTGCTGCGCCGCTTCCTGATCGAGACGACGCAAACCGGAGCGGAAACGCGGGTCGCCGGACTGCTGGCGGAGGCCGCCCATGGCTGACGCGCGCCGCAAGCTCGAAATCGCCGTGGAGAGCGGCCCGGTCGGCAGCTCCCGCGTCCATGACTCCGCGCCCAAGCATGTCGCGGGCGAAGCGCTCTATATCGACGACATCGCCGCGCCCGAGGGCCTGCTGCACGCCTATCTCGGCACGAGCACAATCGCTCATGGCCGAATGCTCTCGCTCGATCTCGATGCCGTTCGCGCCGCGCCGGGCGTCGTCGCCGTGCTGACGGCAGCGGATATCCCCGGCGCGAACGACATCTCGTCGACGCATCTGCATGACGAACCGGTCTTCGCGACCGAGGCTATCCTGTTCCATGGCCAGCCGCTCTTCGCCGTCGTGGCGGAGACGCGCGAGCAGGCCCGCAACGCCGCGAAGCTTACCAAGGCCGAATACGCCGAAGAGGCACCGCTGATCGACATCGCCGCCGCACGCGAGGCCGGCGGCAAGCTGGTCACCGCGCCGCTCAAGCTGGAGCGCGGCGACGTCGCTGCCGCACTCGCAACCAGCCCGCGGCGGCTGAAGGGTGCGATGGCGATCGGCGGGCAGGAGCATTTCTACCTTGAAAGCCAGATCGCGCTGGCCGTTCCCGGGGAAGACGAAGACATGCAGGTCCTCGTCTCGACGCAGCATCCGAGCGAGGTCCAGCATATGGTTGCCGCCGTGCTCGGCGTCGGCTCGCATGCGGTCACGGTCGAGGTCCGGCGCATGGGCGGCGGTTTCGGCGGCAAGGAGACCCAGGCCAACCTGTTCGCCTGCGTCGCGGCGCTCTGCGCGCGGAAGCTGAAGCGCCCGGTCAAGCTGCGGCCCGACCGCGACGACGACATGGCGCTCACCGGCAAGCGCCATGATTTCGTCTGCGACTACGAGATCGGCTTCGACGACGAGGGGCGCATCCACGCGCTCGATGCGCTCTACGCCGCGCGTTGCGGCTGGAATGCAGACCTGTCCGGGCCGGTGACCGACCGCGCTCTCTTCCACATGGACAATTGCTATTTCTACCCGGCGGTGCGCGCCCGCTCGGAGCCGCTCTTCACTCATACCTGCTCGAATACCGCCTTCCGCGGCTTCGGCGGGCCGCAGGGCATGGTCGGCGCCGAACGCTTCGTCGAAGAGGTCGCCTACGCGACCGGGCTCGACCCGCTGGAGGTGCGCAAACGCAATCTCTATGGCGGGCACGGCCGAGACGTGACGCCCTATCACCAGACGGTCGAGGACAATATCGCGGGCGAGGTCATCGCCGAGCTCGAGCGGCGTTGCGACTATCAGGGGCGCAAGGCGGCGATCCGCGAGGCCAACAGGACGAGCCCGATCGTCAGGCGCGGCATCGCGCTCACTCCGGTGAAGTTCGGCATCTCCTTCACCGCGACCTGGTTCAACCAGGCCGGCGCATTGGTGCATGTCTATACGGACGGCACGGTCGCGCTGAACCATGGCGGCACCGAGATGGGGCAAGGGCTCTACATCAAGGTGGCACAGGTCGTGGCCCACGCCTTCGGCATCGGGCTCGATCAGGTAAAGATCACCGCGACGACGACCGGGAAGGTGCCGAACACCTCGGCCACCGCAGCCTCCTCCGGCTCAGACCTCAACGGCATGGCGGCGCTCGATGCCTGCGAGACGATCAAGAAGCGATTGACCGAATTCGCCGCGAAACATTGGCAGGTCGAGGCGGAAGACATCGCCTTCCTGCCCGGCCGTGTGAAAATCGGCGCCCGCGAGATCGCCTTCAAGGAACTGATCGCCGCCGCCTATATGGCCCGCATCCAACTCTCGGCGACCGGCTTCTACGCGACGCCGAAGATCCATTGGGACAGAAAGGCCGGGCGCGGGCATCCCTTCTACTACTTTGCCTATGGCGCGGCGGCGGCCGAAGTCGCGATCGACACGCTGACCGGGGAGTACAAGGTCGAGCGCGTCGATATCCTGCACGATTGCGGGCAGTCGCTTAACCCGGCGATCGACAAGGGCCAGATCGAAGGCGGCTTCGTGCAGGGCATGGGCTGGCTGACGACCGAGGAACTCGTCTGGGACAAGAAGGGGCGGCTGTGGACCCATGCGCCCTCGACCTACAAGATCCCCGTCGCCTCGGACCGGCCGCGCATCTTCAACGTTCACCTGCTGGACAACGCGCCCAATCGCGAGCCGACGATCCATCGCTCCAAGGCGGTCGGCGAGCCGCCCCTGATGCTGGCGATCTCGGTGCTGCACGCGCTGTCGGATGCGGTCGCAAGCGTCGGCGACTACCGCATCTGCCCGCGACTCGACGCCCCGGCGACGCCCGAGCGCGTGCTGGATGCGGTCGAACGCGTCAGGGCGGAGGCTGCGGCATGAATCTGTCCGCCTTTCTAAACGCATATCGGCGCCAGGGTGTCGTTGTCGTCCGGATCGACGTGGCGGAGGGCTCGACGCCGCGCGAAGCAGGCGCCTGCATGGCTGTCAGCCCCGCTGCCATCGCCGGGACGATCGGCGGCGGGCAACTGGAATTCCACTGCATCGACCTCGCCCGGCACATGCTGAGCGAGGGGGCCGAGGATCAGTTGCTCGACATTCCGCTCGGCCCGCAGATGGGGCAGTGCTGCGGCGGGCGGGTGCGCGTCTCGCTGCGCCATGCCGGCGTTGCCGAAATCGCGCTTTTCAGCGCCCGCGAGAAGGCTGAGGCCGCGGCGCGGCCGCCGGTCCTGATCTTCGGCGCCGGGCATACCGGGCGGGCGCTCGCCCAAGCACTGGCGCCCCTGCCCTTCTCGGTCTCGCTGATCGACGACCGCGACCACGTCATGAACGGTCTGCCGACGGCCGTCACCTGCATCCGCATGGCCGATACGGTCGACGCGGTGTCGAACGCGCCGGCGAGAACCGCCTTCGTCGTGCTCTCGCACAGCCATGCGCTGGACTACCGGCTGACGGAGGCGGCGCTGGCGCGCGGCGACGCGAGCTATATCGGAATGATCGGCTCCGCCACCAAGCGTGCCCGCTTCGAGGCCGGCTTCCTGCGCGCAGGCGGCCGGCGCGAGGCGCTTGCACGATTGACCTGCCCGATCGGCGGTTCGGATGTGGACGACAAGCGCCCGGAGGTGATCGCGGCCTTGACGGCGGCCGAGCTGGTGCGTTGCTTGCTTGGCCGCCGGGAGCCGGCGAAAGGGAGACGTTCGAGACATGAATCAGCCGCGTGAGCATGACGTGCCGCCGCGGCTGGCGCTCGCCCATATCTCCAAGAGCTTTCCAGGCGTCAAAGCCAATGAAGACATCAGCCTGAGCGTCAGGCCGGGCGAAATTCACGCCCTCCTTGGCGAGAACGGCGCCGGGAAGTCGACGCTGGTCAAGATCATCTACGGCGTGCAGCAGGCCGACGAGGGCACGATCCACTGGAACGGCTCGCCTGCCTCGATCCTTTCGCCCAAGGCCGCGCGCAAGCTCGGCATCGGCATGGTATTCCAGCACTTCTCGCTGTTCGACGCGATGACGGTGATCGAGAACATCGCACTCGGGCTCGACGAGGCCATCGACCGCGACGAGCTGAAGCGCCGCGTCGCCGCTATCCTGCAGTCCTATTCGCTGCCGCTCGATCCCGAGCGCGAAGTCCATACGCTGTCGGTCGGCGAGCGCCAGCGCATCGAGATCGTGCGCTGCCTGCTGCAGAAGCCGAAGCTCCTGATCATGGACGAGCCGACCTCGGTGCTGACACCGCAGGAGGTCGAACGCCTGTTCGGGACTCTGCTCCAGATCGCGGCAGAGGGCTGCTCGATCCTCTACATCTCGCACAAGCTGCACGAGATCAAAGCGCTCTGCGACAGCGCCACGATCCTGCGCGGCGGGCGGGTCGTCGCGACCTGCGATCCCAAGGCCGAGACGACCAAGCGCATGGCCGAGCTGATGATCGGCGCGGAGTTGCGCAAGATCGAGCACAGCAAGACGGCGGGCGCCGGCCCGGTCCGGCTCGAGGTGCAGGGGCTGTCACTGCCCGGCCAGCCCCCGTTCGGAACCGATCTCAAGGACGTCTCGTTCGCGGCGCGGGCCGGCGAGATCCTCGGCATCGCCGGCGTCGCCGGCAATGGCCAGGCGGAGCTGCTGACCGCGCTATCCGGCGAGCAGCTGGCGGCCAGTGGCGAAGCAATCAGGCTCGACGGCAAGGCGATCGGCCTGGAAGGCGCCGGTGCTCGCCGCTCGCTCGGTCTCGCCTGCGTTCCCGAGGAACGCAACGGCCATGCCGCCGTGCCGGATTTCTCGCTTGCGGATAACGGCGTCCTGACGGCACGACACCGCCTTCCGCTCGCCCCCCACGGCTTCATCAGCCGCGGTGCCGTCCGGCGCTTCACCGACGGCGTCATCAAGCTCTTCGATGTGAGGACCACCGGCAATGCGGCGCTTGCCCGCTCGCTCTCGGGCGGGAACTTGCAGAAATTCATCATGGGGCGGGAGATCGGCCAGCAGCCGGCCGTCCTCGTCGTCTCGCAACCCACCTGGGGCGTCGATGCCGGCGCTGCCGCGGCGATCCGGCAAGAGCTGGTCGATCTCGCCGCCAAGGGCTCGGCCGTGGTGGTGATCTCGCAGGATCTCGATGAGCTGCTCGAACTCGCCGACAGGCTCTGCGTCATAAATGAGGGCCGCCTCTCGGCGCCACGCCCGGTCGCGAGCCTCGGCATCGACGAGATCGGCCTGATGATGGGCGGCATTCACGGTGCGGAGGGCTCCATTCATGCTTGAATGGCGCCGCCGCCGCGAGCCGAGCACCTCGATGCTGTGGCTGAGCCCGCTGATCGCGATCGGGCTCACCATGCTGCTCGGCATGATCGTCTTCACCGCCATGGGCTATGACGGCTTCCATGCGGTCGGCAGCATCTTCCTGACGCCGTTCCTGGAGCCGCAGCGCTGGGCCGATATCGGCGTCAAGGGCGCGCCTCTCATCATGATCGCGCTCGGCCTCGCCATCGGCTTCCGGGCCAATGTCTGGAACATCGGCGCCGAGGGACAATACATCATGGGCGCCATCGCCGGCACCGGCGTCGCGCTCCTGACCCACGACATGACCGGGTGGTGGATTCTGCCAGCGATGGTCCTGGCGGGAATCGTCGGCGGCATGGCCTGGGCGGCGATCCCGGCCTTCCTGCGCGTCAAGCTGCAGGTCAGCGAAATCCTGACCAGCCTGATGCTGACCTATGTCGCCGTCCAGTTCCTGTATTTCCTCGTGCGCGGGCCGTGGAAGGACCCGGACGGCTTCAACTTCCCGCAGACGCGGATGTTCACCGCCGACCAGACGCTGCCGACGGTGCTGGAGGGCTCGCTCGTCCATCTCGGCATCCCGCTCGCGCTCGTGCTCGCGGTCATCGCCTGGCTGCTGCTGGAGAAGACCACGGCCGGCTACGCCATCAAGGTCGTCGGCCTCGCGCCTGCCGCAGCGCGCCATGGTGGCTTCAGCGCGGCCCGCACTACCTGGGCGACCCTGCTGATCAGCGGCGCGCTCGCCGGTCTCGCCGGGCTTTTCGAGGCCGCCGGTCCGTTCGGGCAGCTCACGCCGCAGTTCCCGGTGGGCTACGGCTTCACCGCGATCATCGTGGCCTTCCTCGGCCGGCTAAACCCGCTCGGTATCGTCTTCGGCGGCATCGTCCTGGCAGCGACCTATGTCGGCGGCGAGATCGCGCAATCCACGGTGCGGCTGCCGCAGGCAGCGACCGGCATGTTCCAGGCGATGCTGCTGTTCATGCTGCTGGCGACCGACGTTCTGGTGCGCTGGCGCATCGTCTGGAAACGGAGGGCAGCATGACCACCGCCATGCTCATCTCCATCCTGATGACGCTGATCGCCGCTTCGACGCCGCTGCTGCTCGCCTCGCTGGGCGAGCTCGTCGCCGAAAAGGCGGGCGTGCTCAATCTCGGCGTCGAGGGCATGATGCTGTGCGGCGCCGTCGCGGGCTTCGCCGTCGCCTTCTCGACCGGCAGCACCGGCTTCGGGCTCGTGGCAGCAATGTTCGCCGGCGTGGCGGCATCGATGATCTTCGCGGTATTGGCGCTTTCGCTGATGGCCAACCAGGTCGCGACGGGCCTCGCACTGACGATCTTCGGAATCGGCGCCTCCTCGCTGATCGGCGCGGGCTTCGTCGGGCGCACGATCACGCGCCTGCAACCAGTGTTCCCGGCCGCCCTCTCCGAGCACCCGGTGCTGCGGGTGATCTTCGGCCACGACATCCTCGTCTATCTCTCGCTGGCGCTGGTCGCGGGCGTCAGCTGGTTCCTGCACCGCACGCGGCCGGGCCTGATCCTGCGCGCGGTGGGCGAGAACGACGCCTCGGCGCATGCCATCGGCTATCCCGTGATCGCGATCCGCTACGCCGCCGTCGCCTTCGGCGGGGCGCTTGCGGGGCTGGGCGGCGCCTATTTCTCGCTGGCGCTGACACCGATGTGGGCCGACCGGCTGACAGCCGGACGCGGCTGGATCGCGCTCGCGCTCGTGGTCTTCTCGGCGTGGAAGCCCGGGCGCCTGCTGCTCGGCGCCTATCTCTTCGGTGCGGTGATGACGCTTGAGCTGCAGGCCAAGGCGGCCGGCGTCACCTGGCTCGCGCCGGAAGTGCTGGCGATGGCCCCCTACCTTGCGACCATTGCGGTTCTGACCATGATGTCGCTAGGACGAAAGACCGGCCGGCTCGACGCGCCTGCCTGCCTCGGCAAACCCTTTTCGGCGTCCTGACGCCGCCCTCGACAACCGGGAGTCTAAGAGACATGACCAGCATCATCACCCGCCGCAGGCTGACCTTCGGCGCCGCCGCCGCCTCCACCCTGCCGATCCTCGGCCGTGGCGCCTCCGCCCAGGCTCCGCTCGGCGTGGGCTTCGTCTATGTCGGCCCGATCGGCGACCACGGCTACACCTGGACGCATGACCAGGGCCGGCTCGCACTCGAGAAGGAATACGGCGCCAAGATCAAGACGAGCTTCCTCGAGAACGTCGCCGAAGGTCCGGATGCGGCCCGCGCCATCCGCCAGCTCGCCCAGGCCGGCAACCAGCTGATCTTCGCGACCTCCTTCGGCTTCATGAACCCGACGATCCAGGTCGCCAAGCAGTTCCCGAAGCTCAAGTTCGAGCACGCCACCGGCTACATGCGCGCCGATAACGTCGCCACCTACAATGCGCGCTTCTACGAGGGCCGCGCGGTGCTCGGCACCATCGCCGGCCACATGTCTAAGACCGGCCAGGCCGGCTATGTCGCCTCCTTCCCGATCCCGGAGGTGGTGATGGGCATCAACGCCTTCCACCTCGCCGCCCGCAAGGTGAACCCGAATTTCAAGACCAAGGTCGTCTGGTGCTCGACCTGGTACGATCCCGCCAAGGAGGCCGATGCCGCCAAGGCGCTGATCGATCAGGGCGCCGACATGATCACCCAGCACACCGACTCGGCGGCGCCGCTGCAGGCGGCCGAGCAGCGCGGCGTGTTCGCCTTCGGCCAGGCGTCCGACATGAAGGCCTTCGCGCCGAAGGCCCATCTCACCGCCATCGTCGATGACTGGTCGGGCTACTACATCAAGCGCGTCAAGGAGGTCATGGACGGCAGCTGGAAGACCGGCGACGTCTGGGGCGGCCTCAAGGCCGGCATGGTCAAGATCGCGCCCTATAACGACGCCGTCACGCCCGCGGCCCGTGCCGCCGCCGACGAGGTCATCAAGGGCATCTCGGCCGGTACGCTCCATCCCTTCACCGGCGAGCTGAAGGACCAGAAGGGCGAGGTCCGTCTCAAGGCCGGCGAAACGGCCAGCGACGAGATGCTCTCCAAGATGGACTGGTACGTCGACGGCATCCAGGCCTGAGCGGCCTCGCCAGGCGCCGGCGGCACCCCGCGTCCGCCGGCGCGAGCGATTCGCAAGCCTCGCCTTCTCGTTGCGTCAGCGAGCATCACGGGACCGGCTCATCCCTGAAAAGTGGCGCTATCCGAGCCGAGGGCGGCGGAACGAAGCCGTTTTCTGTGCGTATCTACCGCCGCAGGCATCGTATTTCCGCAATAACCATGCAACTGCCTGAAATGCGCGCCGCGAATAGCATCCATGTGCCGCGGTCGCTCGTGTCGGAAACGAGCATGAACGGCCGTAGTCCCGGACGCGACGCCTGAAGCACCTTCTCTAGGAGGATTTCATGACCAAGAACGAACTGATCGCCGCCATCGCGGACGAGACCGGCAAGACCAAGGCGGACGTCTCCGCCATCCTGGCCTCGCTCGGCGCGACCGTCGCCAAGACCCTGAAGAGCGGCGATGACGTCACGCTCGGCGGCATCGGCAAGCTCTCCGCCGCCAAGCGCGAGGCCCGCGAGGCCCGCAACCCGTCGACCGGCGCCACCATCAAGGTTCCGGCCAAGACCGTGGTGAAGTTCAAGGTCACCAAGGACCTTGCCGACGCGGTGGCGTAAGCCCGCCATCCGGCTCGAGCGGCGTCCGCGAAAGTTGCGCGGACGCTGCTTGACCCGGGCCCCCATGCCCTCACATTAGCGGCATGTTCCTTCGTCTCTTCACCGATCTGCGCGCCGCCAAGGTCCCCGTGACCCTGCGCGAGTATCTGACGCTGCTCGAAGGGGTCGAGGCCGACCTGGCAGAGCACCGGGTCGACGAATTCTACTATCTCGCCCGCACCGCGCTGGTGAAGGACGAGCGTCATCTCGACAAGTTCGATCAGGTCTTCGCCCAGGTGTTCAAGGGGCTGGAGACGCTCGGGCAGGCGATCGAGCAGGCCGGCATTCCCGAGGAATGGCTGCGCAAGCTCGCCGAGAAGTTCCTGACCGACGAGGAAAAGGCGCAGATCGAGGCGCTGGGCTGGGACAAGCTCTGGGAGACGCTGAAGCAGCGCCTCGAAGAACAGAAGGGCCGCCACCAGGGCGGCAACAAGTGGATCGGCACCGGTGGCACCTCGCCCTATGGCGCGTATGGCTACAATCCCGAAGGCATCCGTATCGGCCAGGACAAGAACCGCAACTTCCGGGCGGTGAAGGTCTGGGACAAGCGAGAGTTCAAGGATTTCGACGACACGCGCGAACTCGGCGTCCGCAATCTGCGTGTCGCGCTGAGACGCCTGCGCCGCTTCGCCCGCACGGGCGCGGCCGAGGAGCTCGACCTCGACAATACGATCTCCGAGACGGCCAAGCATGGCTATCTCGACGTCCAGCTCAGGCCCGAACGCCGCAACGCCGTGAAGGTGCTGCTCTTCCTCGACGTCGGCGGCTCGATGGACTGGCATATCGAGCTGGCCGAGGAGCTGTTCTCGGCCGCGCGGGCCGAGTTCAAGCATTTCGAGCACTTCTACTTCCACAACTGCCCCTATGAGCGCGTCTGGGAGGAGAACCGGCGTCGCCACGATCAGGTGATCCCGACCTGGGACGTGCTGCGGACCTATCCGGCCGATTATCGCCTGGTCTTCGTCGGGGACGCGTCGATGAGCCCCTACGAGATCGCGATGCCCGGCGGGTCGGTCGAGCATTGGAACGAGGAAGCCGGCGAAGTCTGGATGAACAGGCTGGTGAACAGGTTCCCGAAATCGGTCTGGCTCAATCCTGTCCAGCAGCATCTGTGGAATTACACGCAGTCGATCCGGCAGGTCGGCGGGCTGATGGGCGGGCGCATGTTCCCGCTCACGCTCGACGGGCTCGACGGTGCGATGAGGGTACTGGCGCGTTGACGACGTTCACTGACGAAGAATCTGACGATGCCCCTCCCCCGAGCTGGCGCCAGCGGCCGAAGCCCGTCGGCTTCGAGATCGCCTACAAGCTGGTCGGCGACATCTTGGAGATCGATCGGACGCGCCGCGTCGACAGCGTCAGGCTCGACGCGGTCGAGCAGGTGCGCTTCGTCTACGCGCCCGGGAACATCTCGTCCAAGGGCTACAAGACGCAGCTTCGGCTGAGCGACGGCCGGACGGTGACGTTCGGCAACCTGTCCTGGCGCTCGCTGACCGATCTCGACCGAGACGATGCGCGCTATCACCACTTCGTCTCGGCGCTGTCGGCGGCGATCGCGCGGGCCAACCCGCGCGCCCGCTTCGTTGCAGGTCGCCCGAAGCCGATGTGGCTCGGCGTCGTCATCGTGGGAGCGCTGTCGCTCGCGATGCTCGCAGCCTTCACGCTGCGCGCCTTCCAGCAGGGCGCTACCAATGCCGGACTGCTCGGCATCCTGCTGCTCGCGGCCTCGTTCTGGCAGGTCTGGCCGCTGGTCAACCTCAACCGGCCGCGCGAACTCGCGACCGGAGAAGTGCCGGACAGCCTCGTTCCCGGCCGGGCCGGCTGACGTCCTCGTTCGTCAGCGCGGCCGTAGCCCTCAGGGCGACGCTGCCTCAGCGCACCACCAGCACCGAGCACTTGGCCCGGCGCACGATCGCCGAGGCGTTCGAGCCGATGACATAGGCCAGCATGCCCGGCTCGTGCGAGCCGATGACGATGAGGTCGGTGCCTGCGGCGTCCGCCTCGGCCAGCACCTCGCCATGAACCGAACCCATCAGCACCTTGGCCGAAACCTGCTCGGCCGGCAGCTCGACCTTGGCGGCGATCTCGGCGAGCTTCACCTCGGCGTCCTGCTGCTGCTCGGTGTCGAAATCCGCCGGCACGAATTCCATGTAGGTGACCGGGATCAGCGAGCGGACATAGACCAGCCGCACCACGCCGCCCGAAATCTTGGCGAAGGATACGGCAGCCGCGATCGCCGGCTGGGCAAGGTCGGCTTCCGCGAGATCGACGGGAACCATGATCGACTTGTACATCGCATCCTCCAAGGCTTGGCTTTCGGAACCATCCTGGAGTTTGCCAGCGCGCGCGCCATGATCCAGCGCAAAATGCGCGATGCGCCAAGGCGCCGCGCGCCGGTCGCTCAGAGGGGAAGAGCCGCGGCGCTCAGCCCTGCCGCTCGGGCGTGCGCACCACAAGCCCGTCGAGCTCGTCCTTGATGCGGATCTGGCAGGACAGGCGCGAATTCGGCCGGACGTCGAAGGCGAAGTCCAGCATGTCCTCTTCCATCGGCTCGGCGTGACCGACGGCCGGCATCCAGGCGTCGTCGACATAGACATGGCAGGTGGCGCAGGCGCAAGCGCCGCCACACTCGGCCTCGATGCCGGGAATCGCATTGCGGATCGCCGTCTCCATCACCGTGGACCCGGTCTCGCCCTCGACGGTGCGGCTCTCTCCGTGAGCGTCGATGAAGGTGATGTTCGGCATAAGAAACTCCGGCGGGCGATGTCGGCCCCCGCTTAGAGCATTTCAAAGCGGCACGAAACCGGGTTTGGCGCCGCAGCGCCCTGATCAGGCTGCGCAGTCGTAGCGCGCGATCGCCGCGCGCGCCTCGGCCGCCGCGAGCGTCAGGGCATCCAATGCGTTTTCGCTCGGGCTCGGCTCCGGCTGGCCCAGCTCGTCCTCGATCCTGTCCGCCGCGTCGGCGACCTGCCAGGCGCCGATCGCGCGGGCGGCCCCCTTCAGGGTATGGGCGGCGTCGATCCTGGCCTGCCTGTCGGCGCTCCCGTGGATCGTGCGCAGATGCAGGGCGCATTGCTGCGCGAACAAGGTGAGCAATTCGCGCTCGAGCTCGTGGTCGCCCCCGGTCTGGCGGGAGAGATGCTCGGTATCGATCGATGTTTGGGGCATTGAGGGCACTCGTATCGCGTGGACACCAACCGCCGCAGCTACGGTTTTATCCCATTCGAGTGAGCGCCACGATGGTAAACGAGCCGTTAACGACGTTTGTGAATCTCGCTCGTAAATGGGTTTCCAAGAGTCAGGGCCTCCACTACCCTTCCATTTAGTAAATGATGGGCGCACTGTCTCCGATCATCCCGGCCAGAGGCGGCGGGGACGTTGGGACAATATCTCGCGTCCATCATCAGTAGCGTGGCGAGGCGGCAACGATGAATCGACCCAAGAAGCTCCAGGATCCCACTGAAGCTGCGATGTCGGCAATCGAGGAGGCGCTTCGCCTTGACCAGCCGAAGGGCGAGGCGGAAACGCCGGTAAGCACCGAGCCGCGATTGCCCGCCACGAGCGAGAACGACCTCAAGCTCGAACTGCCTCGCGTCGAGCCTGCTCCCGCGGCTGCTCAGCCTGCACCGGTCGTTCCTGCCCCCCAGCAACAGACTCCGCCGCGCGCTGCGATCGCGCCTGACACCAGCCGTGTCGCCAACGACGACCGGCGCGATTCCTCCTCTCTGGTGCAGGCCTTCGCGGTGCGCCCGTCGCGCAGGCCCTACTGGTTCGCCGGTCTCGCCTCCCTCGCCTGGCTGGGCGGCGCCGCCTTCGTCCTGCTCGGCCGCTACGGCTCGTTCAGCAACGGCCTTCCCGAGCCGGTCGCCAGCTTCGGCATCGGCGAATGGACGCTGCTTGTGCTCTCGATCGGCGCGCCGGTCGTATTCTTCTTCGTTCTGGCGGCGCTCTATCGCCGTACCCAGGAAATGCGCCTGATCTCGCGTGCGATGACCGAAGTCGCGCTGCGCCTGGCCGAGCCCGAGGTCGCGGGAGCGGATTCCGTCCTGTCGCTGAGCCAGACCATCCGTCGCGAGGTCGCGGCCATGGGCGACGGCATCGAGCGTGCCGTGGCGCGCGCCGGCGAGCTGGAGACGATCGTGCGCGGCGAGATCTCGACGCTCGAGCGTGCCTATGCCGATAACGAGATCCGGCTGCGGTCGCTGATCGACGAACTCGTCACCCAGCGCGAGGCCGTGGTCGGCAATGCCGAACGCGTCAAGCTGGCTATCAGCGGCGCCCATGACGGCCTTGCCAAGGATCTCGACAGCGCCAGCCGCGCCATCGCCGATGCCGTCACCCAGGCGGGCGACCGCGTCACCGGCTCGCTCGGCGCCAAGGGCGACCAGATCACACAGGCTCTCGGCCGTGCCGGCGAGCGGATGGTCGAGGAGATCAGCGGCCGCGGCCACGACCTCGTCGAGCGCCTGCAACTGACGTCCGGCGAGGTCTCGGACCGGCTGGCCGGCGCCAGCGACAACCTGTCGACCATGCTCGACGGCCGCGCCAAGGAGATCGCGAGCTCGCTGGAGCGCACCGGCGTCTCCCTGAGCGAAGGACTGACGACCAGCGCACAGGATGTCACCCGCGCCATCAGCGAAACCGGCATGCAGGTCGCGGAATCGCTGACCTCCCGCGTCGACGTCGTCAACGAGACGCTGAAGACCACCGGCGAGACGCTCGCCAAGGACATCTCCGCCCGCGGAACCGAGGCTGCGGAGCGCTTCGAGAGCAGCAGCCGCAACATGGTCGCGCTGATCGAAAGCCAGAGCGAAGCCTTGCAGAAGCGCCTGTCTGAGTCCGGCGAGGCGCTGCGCAGCGCCCTCTCCGACGAAGGCGAGAGCGTCACCACCCGCCTCGCCGAGGTCGGCCGCGGCGTCAACGGCCTGCTCAACCGCCAGAACGAAGCCATCGCCGCCCGCCTCACACAGGTCGGCGAGAGCGTCCACGCCCTTATCGGCAGCCATGGCGACACGCTGGTCGGCCGCCTCAACGACACTGCCCGCACCGTCGACGATGTGCTGCGCGAGCGCAGCGAAGCGATCATCCTGCGCGTCAACGATGCAGGCGAAAACCTCAGCAACGCCGTCGAAAAGCACGGCGATGCCCTCACCGGCCGCATCACCGAGGTCGCCGGCCAGGTGCATGGCCTGTTCACCGAGCAGGCCAGCAAGCTGGTGGATCGTCTC
>NZ_JBIWYK010000010.1:0-18447 GCF_044752385.1 Allobosea sp. CER48
GGCGCGGTCGGCGCTGCGCTGAGGCATTGGCTCAGGCCGGCAGCTGCGGCGTCAGCACCTTGCCCTGCGGGAAGTCGAAGATCTTGCCGCTCTCGGCCCAGTCCGGCGAGGCGATCCTGACCAGATGCGGCGCCAGATCCTCCGGCGTCTTCAGCGTCATCGGGTCTTCGCCGGGCATGGCCTCGGCCCGCATCTTGGTCCGCAGCGGCCCCGGATTGACCAGCATGACCTTGACCGGTGTCGTCGCCGTCTCGGCCGCGTAGGTGCGCCCAAGCGCCTCGACGGCGGCCTTGGAGACAGAATAGGGCCCCCAATAGGCGGTGCATTTGTGCGCGGCGCCGGAAGACATCAGCAGGACGCGGCCGGCATCGGAGGCGCGCAGCGCCGGATCGAGGGACTTGATCAGCCGCCAGTTCGCCGTGACGTTGGTGTCGAGCACCTTCGCCCAGTCCTTCTCGGTCTCATGGCTGAGGGGCGTGAGCGAGCCGAGGACCCCGGCATTGGCCAGCAGGATGTCGAGCTTGCCCCAGCGCTCCAGCAGGGCGGGGCCGAGCTTCTCGACGCCGCCGGCATCGCTGAGGTCGAGCGGCACCAGCGTCGCATTGCCCCCGAGTTCGCGGATCTCGTCGTCGAGCTCCTCGAGCGCGCCGGCCGTGCGCGCGAGCGCGATCACATGGGCGCCGGCGCGAGCGAAGGCCAGCGCGGCAGCGCGGCCGATGCCGCGCGAGGCGCCGGTGACGAGCGCGAGGCGCCCCTCGAGAGGCTTGGTCATGATCCGCTTCCGGTGGCTCAGCCGGCTTCGGCCAGCAGGGAGATCTGCTGCTTGGCGCTCTCGCCGATCACGTCGGTCAGCGAGGTCGGGTAATCGCCGGTGAAGCAGTGGTCGGTGAATTGCGGCCGGGTGGGATCGCGCCTCTCATGGCCCATGGCGCGGTACAGGCCGTCGACGGAGATGAAGGCGAGCGAGTCTGCGCCGACGAACTGCCGCATTTCCTCGAGGGAATGCGTGGCGGCGAGCAGCTTCTCGCGATCGGGCGTGTCGATGCCGTAATAGTCGGGATGGGTGATGGGCGGCGAGGAGATGCGGAAATGCACCTCGCGGGCGCCGGCCTCGCGCATCATCTTCACGATCTTGAACGAGGTGGTTCCGCGCACGATGGAATCATCGACCAGCACGACGCGCTTGCCCTCGACCACCGAGCGGTTGGCGGAATGCTTCAGCTTGACGCCGAGCTCGCGGACCTTCTGCGTCGGCTCGATGAAGGTGCGGCCGACATAGTGGTTGCGGATGATGCCGAGCTCGAACGGGATGCCGCTCGCCTGCGCATAGCCGAGCGCGGCCGGCACGCCGGAGTCCGGCACGGGCACGATGACGTCGGCATCGGCCGGCGATTCCTGCGCCAGAACCGCGCCCATGGCCTTGCGGCGCTCGTAGATGCTGCGGCCCTTCACGATTGAGTCCGGGCGGGCGAAATAGATGTACTCGAAGATGCAGGGTCGCTCCGGCACCGGCGGGAAGGGCTTGTGGCTCTCGATGCCGCTCTCGGAGATGATCACGACCTCGCCGTTCTCGACCTCGCGGACGAACTTGGCGCCGATGATGTCGAGCGCACAGGTCTCCGAGGTCAGGATCGGGCAGCCGTCGAGTTCGCCGAGCACCAGCGGACGGATGCCGAGGGGGTCCCGCGCTCCGATCAGCTTCTTGTTGGTGATGCCGACGAAGGCATAGGCGCCCTCGATCTGGCGGATCGCCTCGATGAAGCGCTCGACGAAGTTCTGCTTGCGGCTGCGGGCGACGAGATGAAGCAGCACCTCGGTGTCGGAGGTCGACTGATAGATCGCGCCGTCGCGGACGAGATTGCGCCGCAGCGTCAGGCCGTTGGTCAGGTTGCCGTTATGGGCTACTGCGAAACCGCCGCCATGCAGCTCCGCGAAGAGCGGCTGGACGTTGCGCAGGATGGTCTCGCCGGTCGTCGAGTAGCGGACATGGCCGATGGCCTGCTTGCCCTGAAGCTTGTCGATGACGCTGGCTTCCGAGAAGGCATCGCCCACCAGGCCGAGGCGGCGCTCGGAGTGGAAGCGGTTGCCGTCGAAGGAGACGATGCCTGCCGCCTCCTGGCCGCGGTGCTGGAGCGCATGCAGGCCGAGCGCCGTCAGCGCAGCCGCATCGGCATGGCCGAAGATGCCGAAGACGCCGCATTCCTCCCGCAGCCGGTCGGCGTTGGGGTCGAAGGCGGCCTCAGTCTCGGTTTGCGAGATCATGACGAGCTCCACGCGTGGGACGATAATTCTACGCGTCAATTAGGGACGTGTTGGGGCGGGCGCAACCGGTGCCGGCGTGGCCGGGTTACGCGGTTCCTCCGCCGGGGCCTCGGTGGCTTCCTCCGGCTTCTGCTTTTTCAGCAGGTTCTTGATGAAGTCGGCATTCACGTCCTGCGGCAGCATCGCCAGCAGCGAGCGCCCGGTCTCCTCCAGCACCGGCTTGGCCTTGGCGTCCTTCGCCCAGACCGGCATCTTTTCGTTGCCGACCAGCGCGGTGAAGAACATGTAGCCGATCACGGCGAGAAGCAGGCCGCGCGCGGCGCCGAAGACGAAGCCGAGCGTGCGGTCGAGCGCACCGATGCGCGAGTCGAGCACGAAGTCGGAAATCTTGGCCGTCACGATCGAGACGATGATGAGCGTGCCCAGGAACAGGGCGGCGATCGAGGCGACCAGCGCGATCGTATCCTGCGCCGAGCTGGCCGGAATGTATTGCTTCACGAAGGGCAGGAGCTGCGGGTGGAACACCCAGGCGACCGCTGCGGCGGCGACCCAGGAGGCGATTGCAAGCACTTCGCGCGTGAAGCCACGGACGGCCGCGAGCAAAGCAGAGATCAGAACCACGCCGATGACGACGAGATCGAGAATGGTGACAGGCATGGGAAGGCCGCTTTGCTGTGGTCTGGAGCCGGCCGGCCGCAACTGAGGTGGCCGTTTCGGCTTTGCTATACGCGTTCCCGCCCTCTGCGTCACCCTTCTGGCAAAGTCATTTCACATCTCTGCGAGGTGCGCGGGCGGCAATATCGGCAACGAGTTCCGTGACATGGCCGAAGCGGCGCAGATTGAGCCCGCCGCCATCGCCATGATCGGCACCTCCCGACGGCATCAGCGCCGCCTCGAAGCCGAGCTTGGCTGCCTCGCGCAAGCGGGCGGCCGTGACCGAGACCGGCCGAATCGCCCCGGAGAGCGCGATTTCTCCGAAATAGACGCCGTGCGGCGGCAGGGTCGCGCCGCTGAGCGAGGATACGAGCGCGGCCGCGACCGCAACGTCGGCTGCCGGCTCGTTGACGCGCAGGCCGCCTGCGACGTTGAGATAGACGTCGTGCTGACCGAGCCTGAGCCCGCCATGCGTCTCCAGAACCGCGAGCACCATGGCGAGACGGCTGTTCTCCCAGCCGACCACTGCGCGCCGCGGCGTGCCGAGCGCTGTCGGCGCGACCAGCGCCTGGATCTCGACCAGAACCGGCCGCGTGCCCTCGATTCCGGCAAAGACGGCAGCGCCCGGTGCCGGCTGGTCTCTGCCCGCGAGGAAGAGCGCCGAGGGATTGGTCACCTCCGAAAGGCCCTTGCCGGTCATCTCGAAGACGCCGATCTCGTCGGTCGGGCCGAAGCGGTTCTTCTGGCCGCGCAGGACGCGGAAGGCATGGGCGCCTTCACCCTCGAAGGAGAGCACCGCATCGACCATGTGCTCGACCACGCGCGGGCCGGCGATCTGGCCGTCCTTGGTCACGTGCCCGACAAGGATCAGGCAGACTCCGCTCGTCTTGGCGTAGCGGATCAGCGCCTGCGCCGAGCCGCGCACCTGCGTCACCGTGCCCGGCGCGCTCTCGACAGTGCCCGACCACATGGTCTGGATCGAGTCGATCACGACCAGGGACGGGCGCTGGCCCTCGCCGAGCGTCGCGACGATATCCTCGACATTGGTCTCGGCGGCGAGATCGACCGGTGCGTCGGCGAGCCCCATGCGCTCGGCCCGCAGCCGGACCTGCCCGGTCGATTCCTCGCCCGAGACGTAGACGACGCGCTTTCCGGCGTTGGCGAGCGCCGCGCAGGCCTGCATCAGCAGCGTCGACTTGCCGATGCCGGGATCTCCTCCGATCAGCAGCACCGAGCCGGGAACGAAGCCGCCGCCGGTCACGCGATCGAGTTCGCCGATGCCGGAGACGATGCGCGGCGCGTCCTGGGTCTCGCCCTTCAGCGTCTCCAGTGCGAAGACGCGGCCACGTGCCCGGCCGCCCGAGGAGGCGCGGCCGCCGCCGGGAACGGGGGCCACCTGCGCATCCTCGACCAGCGAGGACCAGGTCCCGCAGGCGTCGCACTTGCCCTGCCAGCGATGATAGACCGCGCCGCAGGCCTGGCAGTGATAGGTCGGACCGCGCTTGGCCATCAGCCGCCGATATAGCGGCGCTCGTAGCGCCGGCCGAGGCTGGTCAGGATCTCGTAGCCGATCGTCTTGGCGCCGGCGCCGACCGCTTCGAGATCGAGCGGGCCGCCGATCAGCGTCACGCTGGCGCCGCGCTGGGCCACGCTCGCCGGCACGTCCGTGACGTCGATGATGATCAGGTCCATCGAGACCGTGCCGACGAAGGGGCAGGGCACGCCGTCGAGCAGTGCCGAGCCGCCGGTCGAGGCATCGGTCCAGCTGCCGTTGCGCGGATAGCCGTCGGCATAGCCGAGGTTGATCGTGGCCAGCCTGCGCTTGCCCTTGGCGGTCCAGCGGCCGTTATAGCCGACCTGCGTACCGCTCTCGACCTCGCGAACCTGGATGATCTGCGCCTCCAGCCCGATCACGGGTTGCATCGGGTTCGGCTGCCCGGGCGTCGGGTTACCACCATAGAGCGCGTAGCCGGGCCGTGTGAGCTGGTAGGACGGGCAGTTGTCGAGGAAGTGGCCCGAGGAATTCATGAGCGAAGCCGGCAGCTCGGGCACGGCGGCGGCGATCTCGGCAAAAGCCGCGATCTGGCGGGCGTTGGCCGGGTCTGTGCTGTCCTCCGACGAGGCGAAATGGCTCATCAACAGGCCGACATCGGCCGCGGCGATCACGCCCGATTTCTCGCGGGCGAGGTTGAGCCCTTCGCCGGCCCAGAGGCCGAGCCGGTTCATCGCGGTATCGACATGCAGTGCGGCGGGCCGCGTCTTCGCGCCTGACTGCCGGAACGAGGCCCATTCCAGCAATTCCTCGTGCGAACCGAGGACGGGCGAGAGCGCATGCTCGGCATAGGCGCCGCAGGTGCCGGGCAGGAGCCCGTTCAGCACATAGACCGCCGCGTCCGGCGCCACCTTGCGCGCGCGAATGCCCTCCGAGACATGCGCCACGAAGAAGTTCTTGCAGCCGGCCTTCGCCAGCGCGGTGGCGGTCGGTTCGATCCCGAGGCCGTAGGCGTCAGCCTTGACGACCGCGCCCGCCTCCGTGCCCGCGCGCTTGCCGAGCAGGCGCCAGTTCGAAACCAGCGCGCCGAGGTCGATGGTCAGTGTCGCGCCGGAGGCGCCGGTGTCGGGCTGGACTGCAGGCATCATTCGCGATCCGGAAGGCGGAGGTCGTCGGCACGGTCGGAGAAGCGCGTCACGTCGGCGTCGAACTGCAGGGCGACGGCGCCGGTCGGGCCGTGACGCTGCTTGCCGATGATGAGCTCGGCGACGCCGTGGGCCGCCTCCATCTCGATCTGCCACTTGTTGTGCTCTTCGGTGCCGGGGCGCGGCTCCTTGCCCTTGAGGTAGTACTCCTCGCGGTAGACGAACATCACGACGTCGGCGTCCTGCTCGATCGAACCGGATTCGCGCAGGTCCGATAGCTGCGGCCGCTTGTCGTCGCGATTCTCGACCTGGCGCGAGAGCTGGGAGAGGGCGATGATCGGGACGTTGAGCTCCTTGGCCAGCGCCTTGAGGCTGGTCGTGATCTCGGTCAGCTCCTGCACGCGGTTCTGGCCGGCCTTGGCCGAGCCGGAGAGGAGCTGCAGGTAATCGATGAAGAGGACGTCTAGCCCCTTCTGGCGCTTCAGGCGCCGGGCGCGCGCCATCAGCTGCGCGATCGAGATGCCGCCGGTCTGGTCGATATAGAGCGGCAGCTTCTCGATCTGCGCGGCGACGTCGGTCAGCCTCGCGAAATCGCCCTCGGTGATGCGGCCCTGCCTGATCTTGTAGGAGGAGATGCTCGACTGCTCGGCGACGATACGGGTCGCGAGCTGGTCGGCCGACATTTCGAGCGAGAAGAAGCCGACGATTCCGCCATCGACCGACTTGATCGTGCCGTCCTCCTGCCGCTCGCCGCGCCAGGCCTTGGCGATGTTGAAGGCGATGTTGGTCGCGAGCGAGGTCTTGCCCATGGCGGGGCGGCCGGCGAGGACGAGAAGGTCGGAGCGCTGCAGGCCGCCCATGCGCTGGTCGACGTCGCGCAGGCCGGTCGAGATGCCGGAGAGGCCGCCGGCGCGCTGATATGCGCTCGCGGCCATGTCGATTGCGAGGCGCAGCGCCCCGTCGAATTTCTGGAAGCCGCCCTCGTAGCGGCCCTTTTCGGCGAGTTCGTAGAGCTTGCGCTCCGCTTCCTCGATCTGCTCGCGCGGCGCCATCTCGACGGGCGCGTCATAGGCGACGTTCACGAGATCCTCACCGACGCCGATGAGCTGGCGGCGCACGGCAAGGTCGTAGATCGTGCGGCCGTAGTCGCCGGCATTGATGACGGTCGTCGCCTCGGCGGCGAGGCGGGCGAGGTACTGGCTCGGCGTGATCTCGCCGAGGTCGAGATCGTTGACGAAGGTCTTGAGCGTGATAGGCGTCGCGATCTTGCCGGCGCGGATCAGGCTCGCCGTCAGCTCGAAGACGCGCTGGTGGATCGGCTCGAAGAAATGGTCGGACAGCAGGAAGTCCGAGACGCGATAGAAGGCGTCGTTGTTGACGAGGATCGCGCCAAGCAGCGCCTGCTCGGCCTCGATGTTGTGAGGCTGGACGCGGAATTCCGCCTCACGATTGTCGAGGCGTGCGACGAGGGCTGTAGCGGTGGCCATGGCCGTCCCGATAAATCAAGGCTGGTTGAATCTTCAAGCCGACAGTTTGCCGCTTGCGCGCATATGGCCACAGCGACTCTGTCGGGAATGGCCTAGATTAACACTTTGTCAGCCAACGCCAGCAGGCAAATGCGGTTACCCCCGCTCTCCAGAGGCCGGAAACGAAAAAGGCGCCGTGTTGCCACGGCGCCCTTGACTCGCTTGGGGAGCTGTAAGGCTCAGCGCTCGTCGTCGCCGGCCTCGGCCAGCGCCGCGCCGACCTCGAGCCCGAGATCGTCGAGATCGAACTCCTCGCGGGCGGTGACGTTCTCGCCGGCGGCCTGACGATGGGCCTCTTCGGCCGAACGGGCGACGTTGACGGTGATCGTGACCGCGACTTCCGGGTGCAGCACGACCGGGACGGTGTGCAGGCCGAGCGTCTTGATCGGGGTGTTCAGGGTCACCTGGCCGCGCGAGACGTTGAAGCCGTCCTTGGTCAGGGCCTCGGCGATGTCACGGGTCGAGACCGAGCCATAGAGCACGCCGGATTCACCCGACTGGCGCAGGATCGTGACGCTCTGGCCGTCGAGGCGCTCGGCGACGGCGTCGGCCTCGGACTTCAGCTCGAGGTTGCGGGTCTCGAGCTCGAGCTTCTGGCTCTCGAAGCGCTTCTTGTTGTCCTCGGTGGCGCGCAGGGCCTTGCCGCGGGCGAGCAGGTAGTTGCGGCCGAAGCCGTCACGGACCTTAACGATGTCGCCCATCTGGCCGAGCTTGGCGACGCGCTCGAGCAGGATAACTTCCATTGGTCTTCTCCTTGATCTGTCTAGGCTTGGATCTGTCTAGGCTTGAGTTTCAGGAACGGGTAGGCGGAGGCGGCAGCGCGGCCCGCCTGCGCAGGCCGAGAAGCGTATCGACGAGGCCGATGACCGCCAGCAGCGGCGTCAGCACGGCCTGCATCACGATGAGCGCGACATAGACCGAAACCAGCATCGGCAGCCGCCAGGGGCGGCCGCGCGAGATGTCGTGCAGAAGGCACAGCCCACTGAACATGAAGGCGGCGAACAGCGCGCCGGCCAGCGCCGTCGCGGCGACACCGATGAAGCCGCCGGTCATGGCGATCACGCCCGAGGCGATCAGCAGCAGCAGCGCCTGCCGCGGCAGCGCCGTCGACGGGATGAACGGCCATGGGCGCGGCAGCCGGTCGGACATCTTCACGGTGCGGGCCGCCAGCCAGAGATTGGCGGTGATGGTGGTGACGAAGGAGGCACCGATGCCGAGCGGCACGGCCGGCGCGAGGCTCTGCGCGAGCTCCTTCACCTGGACGTCGGCAGGCAGCGCGATCAGCTTGCCGCGCACCATCTCGTTCAGCAGGTTCTCGATCATGCGCGAGATCACCGAACGATAGGTCTCGTAGTCGGTGGTCATCACCAGCGCGCTGCCGACGGTGGCGAGCGCCGCGGTCGCGGCGATCCACAGCATCAGGTTGCCGAGCGGGTACCACTCCACGTTGCCCTGCGCATCGCCGCGGGCGAGCAGGGCAAGATAGGCAATCCACCAGGCCGGCAGGCCGATGATCAGCGCGAAAGCGACGCCTCCCGTCGGCGCGAGGGCGACTGCGACGGCGAGCGCACCGGCAGCCGTGGCGAACAGCCCGGAGCGGTGGTTCCAGCCGAGAGAGGCGATGAAGATCGGGAGGGGGGCGGCAGAATACAGCAATGCCGCCAGCGGCGATCCTGTGATCACCACTGAGAAGAGCAGGGCCGAAACGAGGCCCGCGCCGATGCCGACAATCGGAATCATGCGTCCGTCCTGCTGTCCCGCTGCTCGCAGGCCTTCTGGCCCGGCAGGGTGAGAGGCTTCTGGCCTCAACAAACCCGAGGGAGTTTCACCGCCGGGCGACTGGTTGATCTTGAAAGCGAGAACCGGAGGCGCGGGGAGCGCCTCCGGGATTTGTCAGTATCCGGAACCGGATGAACGGATCAGCGGATGACGTAGGGCAGCAGGCCGAGGAAGCGGGCGCGCTTGATCGCCTGGGCGAGCTCGCGCTGCTTCTTGGCAGAGACAGCCGTGATGCGGGACGGGACGATCTTGCCGCGCTCGGAGATGTAGCGCGAGAGCAGACGCACGTCCTTGTAGTCGATCTTCGGGGCGCCTTCGCCCGAGAAGGGGCAGGACTTGCGGCGGCGGAAGAAGGGGCGGCGGGCGCCAGCGGATGCAGTCGACATTCTCAGGCCTCCGCTTCGGCGGTTTCGGTGGTGGCTTCGTCTTCACGACGCGGACGGTCGCGGCGCGGGCCACGCTCGAAACGGTCGCCGCCACGCTCCGGACGGTCGTCGCGGTCACGCTTCTGCAGCATGGCCGACGGACCTTCCTCGAGCTCCTCGACCTTGACGGTCATGAAGCGCAGGATGTCCTCGTTGATGCGCATCTGGCGCTCCATCTCCAGCACGGCGGCGGAGGGAGCCTCGATGTTCAGCAGCGTGTAGTGCGCCTTGCGGTTCTTCTTGATGCGGTAGCCGAGGGACTTGACGCCCCAGTACTCGACCTTGCGGATGGCGCCGCCATTCGCTTCGATCACGCCCTTGAACTGCTCGACAAGAGCTTCGACCTGCTGCGCGCTGACATCCTGCCGCGCGAGCAGCACATGCTCGTACAATGCCATATGTGGCCTTCCTTGTTTCACCCTGCTTCGTCCGGCGCGGAGCCCTCCGAGCCCTGGATAAGGCCCGACAGGATTTCATTCGAAGGCGGAGACACGGGATGACGGTTCGGGAAACGAGCCTGCGCCGATCCTTGCGGACATGCGCCATCCGTTCAGCCTCCGGCCGAACAAGCAGGAGGCGGTCGTTACAGCGTCCGGCGCGGCATGGCAACCGGAATCTGGTGCGGAAGGCCGCCTGGGTAGCGGAAAATTCATGCGCTACGCTTGACTTGGCGGCGGAACCGATGTGACAGCCCCGTCATATAAGACCAATGGTGAAGACCGGGGCGTTTCATAGCATGACCACAGCGTTCATCTTTCCGGGCCAGGGCTCGCAGGCGGTCGGCATGGGCAAGAGCCTGGCCGAAAACTTTCCCGTCGCGAAGTCGGTCTTCGACGAGGTCGATGCGGCGCTGTCGCAGAAGCTCTCGGCGGTGATGTGGGATGGTCCTTCCGAGGAGCTGACCCTGACGGCCAACGCCCAGCCGGCGCTGATGGCCGTCAGCCTCGCGGTGGTGCGCGTGCTGGAGGCCGAGGCCGGGCTCGATCTCAGGCGTGATGCCGCCTTCGTCGCCGGCCACTCCCTCGGCGAGTACTCGGCGCTGGCCGCAGCCGGCACCTTCTCGATCGCCGATGCGGCCCGGCTGCTGCGCATCCGCGGCGATGCCATGCAGAAGGCGGTTCCGGCCGGGCAGGGCGCGATGGCAGCTCTCCTCGGAGCCGAGCTCGACCAGGCCCGCGCGATCGCGACCGATGCCGCGCAGGGCGAGGTCTGCGAGGCGGCCAACGACAATGGCGGCGGCCAGGTCGTGCTGTCCGGCGCCAGGGCGGCGGTCGAGCGCGCGATCGCGCTGGCCGGCGAGCGCGGCGTCAAGCGCGCCATGCTGCTGCCGGTCTCCGCTCCGTTCCATTGCGCCCTGATGCAGCCGGCAGCCGACGCGATGCGCGATGCGCTCGCCAAGGTCGCGATGCAGGCTCCTGTCGTCCCTGTCATGGCCAATGTCGGCGCCGCGCCGTTGAGCGCTCCGGACGCGATCCGGGATTCGCTTGTCGCGCAGGTCACCGGCACTGTGCGCTGGCGTGAATGCGTCCAGGCGATGGCCGCCGCCGGCGTGACCGATTTCGTCGAGCTCGGCAGCGGAAAGGTGCTCGCCGGGCTGGTGAAACGCATCGTCGCCGGCTCCGCGCCGGTGTCGATCGGTACGGCCGAGGATATCGCCACCTATAAGGCCCGCGGCGCCTGACGGCGCGGGTCCGGAACGGATAAAAGACCGGCAGGATGCCGGAAAAGGGAGCGAACATGTTTGATCTGACCGGCCGCAAGGCCCTGGTCACCGGCGCGACCGGTGGCCTCGGCGGTGCCATCGCGCGGACTCTGCATGCGCAAGGTGCGAGCGTCGCGATTTCCGGGACCCGCGCCGAGGCGCTGGAGGCGCTTGCGGGCGAGCTCGGGGAGCGTGTCGTCGTGGCGCCCTGCAACCTTTCGGACAAGGATTCGGTCGAGGCGCTGGTGCCGACGGCCGAGGAAAAGCTCGGTGGGCTCGACATTCTCGTCAACAATGCCGGCATCACCCGCGATAACCTGTTCCTGCGCCTGAAGGACGAGGACTGGGACGGCGTGCTCGCCGTCAACCTGACCGCGGCCTTCCGCCTCTCGCGCGCGGCCGTGAAGTCGATGATGCGCAAGCGCTACGGTCGAATCGTCTCGATCGGCTCGGTCGTCGGCACGACGGGCAATCCCGGGCAGGGCAACTATGCCGCGGCCAAGGCCGGCCTGATCGGCATGTCGAAGGCGCTCGCCGCCGAGGTCGCCAGCCGAAACATCACCGTCAACGTGGTCGCGCCCGGCTTCATCGAGTCGCCCATGACGCAGGCGCTGAACGAGAAGCAGCGCGAGAGCATTCTCTCCGATGTGCCGATGGGCAGGCTGGGTGCGGGGGCGGACATCGCCGCGGCGGTTGCCTTCCTTGCCAGCGCCGAGGCCGGCTACGTCACCGGCCAGACCCTGCATGTCAACGGCGGAATGGCAATGATCTAGGGCGCTTAGCGCCATTTCTAGATTGGTTTTGATAACGTTGCGGCGCACTCGCCAGCCTTGAAAGGTTGTGTTAACTAGCGCCGTCGCGCTGCTGGCGAGCCAGCCGAGGGGACTTGACGAAACCCCGGTTGTTGCGTTTTTGCAGGCTTCGAGCTTTCCGGATCGCGGACATCGTCACGATGGCGCGGCGGCTCGGAATGAAAGTCCCTAATACGCGTCGCGCTCTGCGATGCGTTTTCAGTTTCTAAGGAAGAGACTCATGAGCGATGTCGCCGAGCGCGTGAAGAAGATCGTGGTCGAGCACCTCGGCGTCGAGCCCGAGAAGGTTGTCGATGGCGCCAACTTCATTGAAGACCTGGGTGCGGACAGCCTCGACACCGTCGAGCTCGTGATGGCCTTCGAGGAAGAGTTCGGCGTCGAGATCCCGGACGATGCGGCTGAGACGATCGTGACGGTCGGCGATGCCGTGAAGTTCCTTTCGGCAAAGAGCGCCTGATCGGCCCCAAGGGCTGATCGACGCAGAAAGCACCATGGCTTCTCGCAGTTTTCCGATGCGACGCGTTGTCGTGACCGGACTCGGCATGGTGACGCCGCTCGCTTGCGGCGTCGAGCCGACCTGGGCGCGTCTCCTTGCCGGCGCCAGCGGCGCCGGCCCCATCACCAGCTTCGACGCCAGCGACCTGCCGGCGCAGATCGCCTGCAACATCCCGCGGGGTGACGGCAGCGACGGGACCTATAATCCCGATGACTGGATGGAGCCGAAGGAGCAGCGCAAGGTCGACGAATTCATCGTCTTCGCGATGGCTGCGGCCACGCAGGCGCTGAAGGACGCCGGCTGGAAGCCGGAAAGCTACGAGGACCAGATCCGGACCGGTGTCGCCATCGGTTCCGGCATCGGCGGGCTAGGGGGCATCTACGAGGGCTCCCTCCTGCTCAAGGAGCGTGGGCCGCGCCGGCTCTCGCCCTTCTTTATTCCGGGGCGCCTGATCAACCTGGCGTCGGGCTATGTCTCGATCGAGCACGGGCTGAAGGGCCCCAACCATGCGGCCGTGACGGCCTGCTCGACGGGTGCGCATGCCATCGGCGACGCCTCGCGCATGATCGCGCTCGGTGATGCCGACGTGATGGTCGCAGGTGGCGCGGAGTCGGCGATCAACCGCATCGGCATCGCGGGGTTCTGCGCCTGCCGCGCGCTCTCCACCGGTTTCAACGACACGCCCGAGAAGGCTTCGCGCCCCTATGACAAGGACCGTGACGGCTTCGTCATGGGCGAGGGCGCGGGCGTCGTCGTGCTCGAGGAGCTCGAGCACGCCCTGGCTCGCGGGGCGCAGATCTATGCCGAGGTCCTGGGCTACGGCATGTCGGGCGATGCCTACCACATCACGTCGCCGGCCGAGGATGGCGACGGCGCCTATCGCTGCATGCAGGCGGCGCTTGGCCGTGCCGGAATCACCGCGGGCGATCTCGACTACATCAACGCGCACGGCACCTCGACGCCGCTGGGCGACGAGATCGAGCTGCGCGCCGTCGAGCGCCTCCTGGCGAATGCTCCGAAGCGGCCTTCGATGTCCTCGACCAAGTCGGCGACGGGACATCTGCTTGGCGCGGCCGGTGCGATCGAGGCGATCTTCACCGTGCTCGCGATCCGCGACCAGATCGCGCCGCCGACGATCAATCTCGACAATCCCTCCGTCGAGACCGAGATCGACCTCGTTCCGCATGTCGCCCGCAAGCGCGAGATCGACTACGCCCTGTCGAATTCCTTCGGCTTCGGCGGCACCAACGCCTCGCTTGTTATGCGGCGCTATCACCCTGGCGGCTGACCTGAACGGGTCAGCGCCGTTTTGCCATAATGTTGGGTAGAGTCTGCCGGCAACGTCGGCGAGTGCGTGATTCCGCGTTCACAGCCGCGAGGAAACCGGCTCTAATGCGGCGGCTGTCGCCAGATGTGCCCGGTTGCCCGTCAGGCCCGGCGCGCGGGCTCAACCGAGCCGAGATCGTCTACCCCGTGCTGCGAGCGTCTTGATCGTGAATGATACGCCCCGCGTCGCCCCGAAGAGTCCGAGCGAGGCCCTCAAGCCCGTAGCGCCGCCTGCGCCGCCGCCGAAGGTGCGGCGTCGCCGCCGCAGCCCTTTCCTGTCGATGCTGAGCGGCCTGTTCACCGTCGCGCTGGTCGGTGCGGGCGTCATTGGCGCCGGCATCGCGATCGTCTCGAACCAGAGCAAGGCACCGGGGCCGCTTGCGAGCGACCGCGTCCTCATCATTCCGAAGGACAGCGGTCTGACCGAGATTACCGAGCTGCTCCAGCGCGAGGGCCTGATCGAGCACCCGCTCAGCTTCCGCATCGCCACGATCATGGGCGGCGACTGGCACAAGCTCCAGGCTGGCGAGTACCTGTTCAAGGCCCGGGTCAGCCCGCAGGAAATCCTCGGCATCATCTCCAGCGGCAAGGTGGTCGAGCACTCCATCACCGTCCCTGAGGGGCTGACGAGCGAGCAGATCGTCGCGCGTCTGCGCGACAACGAGCTTCTTACGGGCGAGATCGCCCAGGTTCCGAAGGAGGGCTCGATCCTCCCGGACACCTATCGCTTCCCGCGCGGCTTCTCGCGTCAGGCGATCATCGACCGGATGGCGCGCGACCAGCGCGTGGTCCTCAACCGGATCTGGGAGCGCCGCCCCGCCGACCTGCCGGTCAAGACGCCGCAGGACCTCGTCATCCTCGCCTCGATCGTCGAGAAGGAAACCGGTCGCGCCGACGAGCGCCCGCGCGTCGCAGGCGTCTTCATCAATCGGCTGAACCAGAAGATGAAGCTGCAATCCGATCCGACGATCGTCTACGGCATCGTCGGCGGCAAGGGCACGCTCGGCCGCCCGATCCAGCGCAACGAGATCACGCAGGCGACGCCTTACAACACCTATGTCATCACCGGCCTGCCGCCGGGGCCGATCGCCAATCCCGGCCGCGCCGCCATGGAGGCGGTGGTCAATCATTCGCGGACGAAGGAGCTGTATTTCGTCGCGGATGGCAGCGGCGGCCACGCCTTCGCCGAGACGCTGGACCAGCACAACCGCAATGTCGGCCGCTGGCGCCAGATCGAGACGACGCGCAGCCAGCAGCAGGGCGGCAAGCCCTCGGGCGACACGGTCGACAAGGTCGAGCCGCCGGCCGGGCCCGATAATCGCACCGAAGCGCCTGGCTCGATGCAGCCGGGCGGCGACAATGCCGGCATGCCCGTCGCCCAGCCCGCGGGTGCCGTGGCTGGAACCCGGGCCCGCGCGTTCGATGCCTCGGAAGGCACGGCGCGCGATCCGCTGCTCAACAAGAGCTTCGATCTGAACTCGCCTAAGCAGGTCCCGCAGCTCAAGCCCTGAGTCGCCGCCTCCGGCAGGCGCTTCATCCCCATTTTCCGCTGCGGTTGTGCTTGCCGCGGCGGGAGCACGCCACTACGGTCCGGCCCCATCGCAACGGAGGCGGCAAGGGGCACGGCACCGCTATGGCCATCGAGAGCATGACGGGCTTTGCCCGCGCTGCAGGGACAGCCGGCATTCATGGCTGGGCCTGGGAGATCCGTAGCGTCAACGGGCGCGGCCTGGATCTCCGTGTCCGCGTCCCACCCGGTTTCGAGGCCGTCGCCGAAGCCGCGCGCAAGCGTCTCGCCGGCGCCTTCTCGCGCGGCACATTGCACGTCAACCTGTCCGTCACCAGCGATGCCGGCCCGCCGCGTCCGCGGATCAACGAGGCGGTGCTGACCGCGCTGCTGCAGGCGGTCGAGCGGCTGCCGCCGGCTGCCGGCATCAATCCGCCATCCTATGACGGGCTGCTCGGCATCCGCGGCGTCGTCGAGTTTGCCGACGAGGCTCAGGACATTCTCGGTACGGTCGAGGCTCCGGCCCTCGCCGGGCTGGAGGCTGCCGCTCTGTCGCTCAAGGAGGCCCGCGCCGCCGAAGGGCGCGCACTCGAGGCGATCCTCCTTGGCCATCTCGAAACAATCGCCCGCCTGGCCAGCGAGGCCGAGCAGCATCCGGCGCGCAGCAGCGAGGCGATCCGGGCGCGGATCTCGGCGCAGGTCGAGGCGCTTCTCGGCGCCAGCAACGGCTTCGATCCGCAGCGTCTCCACCAGGAGGCTGCGCTGCTCGCCGTGCGCGCGGATATCCGCGAGGAGATCGACCGCCTGCATGCTCATGTCGCCGCGCTGCGCGAGCTCCTGGCGAAGGGCGGCCCGATCGGCCGCAAGCTCGATTTCCTGGCGCAGGAATTCGGCCGCGAGGCGTCGACGCTCTGCGCCAAGGCCAACGACCCCGGCCTGTCGCGCATCGGCCTGGAGCTGCGCACGGTGGTCGACCAGATGCGCGAGCAAGTTCAGAACGTGGAGTGAGAGTCTTGATCGCCGAACCGACCCGCCCGGCCCGGCGTGGCCTGATGCTGATCCTGTCGTCGCCGTCAGGCGCCGGCAAATCGACGCTGACCCGCAACCTCTGCCAGCGCGAGACGAATATCGACCTGTCCGTCTCGGTGACGACGCGCGAGCGGCGGCCCTCGGAAATCGATGGCGTCCATTACCGCTTCATCGATCGCGATACCTTCGAGGCGCTGCGGGACCATGACGACCTGCTCGAATGGGCCGAGGTGCACGGCAACTGCTATGGCACGCCGCGCAAGCCGGTCGAGGCTGCGCTGGCGCGCGGTCGCGATGTGCTGTTCGACATCGACTGGCAGGGCACCATGCAGATCGTCGAGAAGGCGCGGGAGGACGTCGTGACGATCTTCATCCTGCCGCCCTCGATGGCGGAACTGCGCTCGCGGCTGGTGCGCCGCGCAGAGGACGCGCCGGACGTGATCGCAAAGCGGCTCGGCAACGCGCGTTCCGAGATCGCGCGCTGGGAAAAATACGACTACGTCATCGTCAATGACGACCTGAACGACGCCTATGACTCGATCAAGGCCATCCTCACCGCCGAGCGGCTGAAGCGCAGCCGCTCGATCGGCCTCGCCGACTTCGTCGAAGGCCTGCTCGACGAGGCCATGCCCTGAACGGCGCGTCGCTGTCGCGGGGGCAGCGGGCCCGCCGAAGCCGGGCCTAGCGGAGCGCGCCGAGCGCGTTCGCCAGCGCGATGAAGCCGGAAACCGGTATCTCCTCGGCGCGGGCCGTCTCGGCCAGGCCTGCGGCCGCGATGATCGGAGCCGGGTCGGGCAGCACGGCCTTGAGGCTCTGCCGCAGCATCTTGCGCCGTTGTCCGAAGGCCGCGAGGGTGACGCGTTCGAGCAGGCGCCTGTCGCAAGGCTCCGGCCGTTCCCGCGGGATGAGCTGGACGATCGATGAGGTGATCTTCGGCGGCGGCACGAAGGCGCTGCGCGGCACGTCGAACAGGATCTTCGTCTCGCAGCGCCAGTTCGACAGCACCGCCAGCCGGCCGTAATCCGCACGCTGTTCCGGCGTGGCGACGATCCGCTCGGCAACCTCTCGCTGGAACATCAGTGTCAGCGAGCTCCACCAGGACGGCCAGGGTTCCAGGCTGAGCCAGCCGACGAGCAGCGGGGTTCCGATATTGTAGGGAAGGTTCGCGACGATCTTGGCCCGCTGGCCGCTGAGATAGGGCGACAGATCGACAGCAAGGGCATCGCCGTCGATGACTTCGAGCCGGCCCGGATAACGCGCGGCAATCTCGGCCAGCGCCGGCAGGCAGCGCCGATCGCGCTCGATCGCGATCACCCGTCCGGCGCCGTTGGCGAGCAGTGCCCGTGTGAGGCCGCCGGGGCCCGGGCCGATCTCGACCACGGTCTCCCCGTCGAGCGGGCCGGCCGCCCTTGCGATGCGGCCGGTCAGGTTCAGGTCGAACAGGAAGTTCTGTCCGAGCGCCTTCTGCGCCATCAGGCCGTGACGCTCGACGACGTCGCGAAGTGGCGGCAAATCGTCGATCTGGCTCATGATGCGGCAGCCTGCATTTGGCCTCCGGCCATCCGCGCCGCGAGCTTCAGTGCTGCGCAGAGGCTGTCGGGCCTGGCGATTCCCTTGCCGGCGATATCGAATGCGGTGCCATGATCCGGCGATGTCCGGACGAACGGCAGGCCTAGCGTGACGTTCACGCCCTCGTCGAAGGCGATGGTCTTGATCGGGATCAGCCCTTGGTCGTGATACATCGCCAGTGCCGCGTCGTAGCCGCTGCGCGCGCGAGCATGGAACATCGTATCCGCGGGATAGGGGCCGCGCACATCGATGCCTTCCGCCCGCAGCCTGGCGATGGCGGGCCCGATCACGGTCGTCTCCTCGTCACCCATCGCGCCGCTCTCGCCGGCATGGGGATTCAGGCCGCTCAGGGCAAGGCGCGGCGCGGCGATGCCGAAGCGAGACCGCAGTTCCGCTGCAACGATGCGTGCCGTCGCAACGATGAGATCGGCCGTCAGCAATTCCGGCACGCGCCGCAGCGGTTCATGGATCGTCACGGGCACCACCGCCAGCTCCTCGCACCAGAGCATCATCACCGGCAGTGGCACCTCGCCGCCCCGGGCCGCGAGGTGAGCCAGATATTCGGTATGGCCGGGGTGGCGGAAGCCGGCTTCGTAGAGCACGGATTTGGCGATCGGGTTGGTCACGACAGCTCCCGCCCTGCCTGCGGTTGTCGCGGCGACGGCGATGTCGATCGAGGCGATCGTAGCGGAGGCGGTGGCGGCGTCCGGGCGCCCAGGGGCA
>NZ_JBIWYK010000011.1:0-18436 GCF_044752385.1 Allobosea sp. CER48
GGCAGGGCGATATCGGCTTCGCCCGATGGCGGTGTGCAGACCGCATCGGGGTCTTCGCCGGTGCAGGCCAGGCGGGCGAGGCGCGCGGCACCGAAGGCGGCGCCGGCCTCGGCCTGACGATGGCGCGTCAGCGGCATGTCCAGGACATCGGCGAGGATCGACAGCCAGGCATCCGAACGCGCGCCGCCGCCGATGACCGTGGCCTTGTCGATCGGCGCGGCGTCCACCTCCAGCGCCTCCTTGCCGTCCCTGAAGGCGAAGGCGACGCCTTCCAGCACGGCCTGGGTCATCGCCGGGCGATCGGCCTCGTGGCCGAGGCCGGCAAAGCCGCCACGCATCAGCGGATCGTTGTAAGGCGTGCGCTCACCGGAGAGATAGGGCGTGAAGAGGACCGGCGAGGGCTGCCTTGCCTGCTGGCCGAGTTCCCCCAGCAAGCTGGCTTCGGACTGCCCGCTGATCGAGGCCCACCAGCTCAGGCTCGCTGCTGCCGAGAGATGGACCGACATCTGATGCCAGCGCCTCGGCAGGGCATGGCAGAACGCATGAACGGCGCTGGCGGGGCGTGGCTGGAAGCCCGCGGTGGTCCGCCAAAGGACCCCCGATGTGCCCAGCGACAGGAAGCAGCTGCCCGGCGCGACCGCCCCCAGCCCGATCGCGCCGGCGGCGTTGTCTCCCGCGCCGCCGGCGAAGAGCGGCGGCGCGTGGAAGCCGAGCTCGCGACTGAGTTCAGGGCGCATGTGGCAGGTGGGCTGCGAGCCCTCGACAAGCGCGGGCATGTGGCTGCGATCGAGACCTGTCGCAGCCAGCATCCGGCCGGACCAGTCGCGACTCCCGGTATCCAGCCAGAGCGTGCCGGACGCATCGGACATGTCCTCGATCGCTTCACCCGTCAGGAAGAGGCGCAGATAGGCCTTCGGCAGGAGGACCTTGCGCGTGCGCCGGAAGATCTCGGGCTCGTGCGTACGCACCCAGAGGAGCTTGGGCGCGGTGAAGCCGGGCATGGCGATATTGCCGGTGACGGCGCGGGAATCGGGCTCGCGCGACTCGATCTCGGCGCATTCAGCCGCGGCGCGTCCGTCGTTCCAGAGGATGCAGGGGCGCAAGGGGCGATCCCGCTCGTCGAGCAGAACGGCGCCATGCATCTGGCCGGAGAGGCCTATGCCCGCGCAGCGACGGAAGGCCTCGGGTTCGGCCGCGTGCAGGCCGCGCAAGGCGTCCAGGGTGGCGGTAATCCAGTCGGCGGGGTCCTGCTCCGACCGGAGCGGGGCCGGGCGCGCGACGGCAAGCTCTCGTGTCGTCGTGGCGAGAACGCGCTCCTGGTCGTCGACCAGTACGGCCTTGGCGGACGAGGTTCCGAGATCGATGCCGATGAAAGTCACATCAGGGCCCGTGGTTCATCCGAGCATGATCTCAGCGATGGTCGCGGGGCAGCCCGCCCGGATAGATCATGCTCTTCACCATGCCAGCCTCATTTGCGGCATGGCGACGGAAGGCGGCCGGCCCCTCGGCAAGCGGGAAGCGGTGGCTGACCACGGCCTCGACATCGACCTTGCCAAGCGCCACCAGCTCGATAGCGCGCGGATAGACATGGCCCATGCGGCGCGAGAACTTGATGTTGAGCCCGCGCCTGCGGGCTTCCGCAGCGGGGATCACATAGCTGTCGCCGTCGGGAATGCCGACCAGCACGACGCGGCCACCGATGCGGGCCGCGCGGATGGCGTCGCGGAATCCCTCGGGCGCATTGGTCGCCTCGATCACCAGCGGCAGGCCCTCGCCCTTCGTCCATTCGGCGATATCGTCGACGCTGGTCCCGGCCTTGCTCGCGCCGAGCTTGAGCGCGAGTTCGCGGCGATGCGGCTGCGGATCGCAAGCGAGGATCTCGCCGACCCCGGCGGTCCGCAGCACCTGGAGAATCAACAGGCCGATCGGGCCGCAGCCGATCAGCGCCACCCGTTCGAGCAGGCGGGGTCTCGCCAGGTCCACCGCGTGGATCGCGACGCCGAGTGGCTCGAGCATCACCGCCTCGCTGGGTGAGAAGCTCTCCGGCACCGGCACGATCTGCGATTTCGGCACCCAGATCCGTTCCGTCATGGCCCCGTCATGTGGGGGAGCCCCGATGAAGACGACTTCGGGACAGAGGTTTGGATGCCCGCTCCGGCAATGCTCGCAATGGCCGCAGGCCTGGTTGGGGTCGACGGCGACGAGGGCGCCGCGCGTGAGGCCGATTTCCGGCAGATCCTCCGTCAGCCAGCCGCTGAATTCATGGCCGGGAACGAACGGCGCCGCGATCACGGCCGAGCCGATGCCGCCATCCTTGTAGTAGTGCAGGTCGCTGCCGCAGAGGCCGACCGCGGCGACATCGAGCAGGGTTTCGCCGCTCGCTCCTTCGCGTAGATTGAACGGCGCGACGCGGGCATCGCCTGCGGCGTGGAGGAAGACGGCATGGGACATGGAGGGTCGCCACTCGATATGTGAAAGATCTTATGCAAATGTATTTTGTGATTTACATTGGTTTGCGTCAAGCATGATGCTGCTCGGCTCCTCGCGTTCCTGGGGCCTGTGAAAGCGAAGCAGGCCACGTTCGACGACAGAGCCGACCGCCGCCGCCTGGGCGGCTTTCATCGCATCAGGATATCGACATGCCGGAGGAACCGCAGACGCAAGTTCGAGCTGCCTGGCTCTATTACATGGAAGGGCTCACCCAGGCGGAGATCGCGGACCGGCTGAAGATGACGCGATTGCGCGTCAACCGGCTCCTGGTCGAGGCGCGCAGCAGCGGGCTGGTCAACATCACCATCAACTCCCGGCTGGAGAGCTGTGTCCGGCTCGAGCGTGCGCTGGTCGCGAAGTTCGGCCTGAAGGACGCGATCGTCGTCCCCAGCCCCGCCGATCCCGACCAGATCGCGGTCCAGGTCGGCAAGGCCGCCGGCGATTTCGTGTCGCGGGTCGTCGAGGAGAAGCCCTCGGGAGTCTTCGGAGTGGGCTGGGGCGGCACGCTCAGGGAGACCATTCGGCATGTCCGCGCCGGACAATATCGCGACCTCTCGGTCACCTCGATGATGGGCGGGCTGACCTATGGCATCGAGATCAATACCTTCGAGATCGCCAGCCACTTCGCGCGGCTCTGGCAGGCTGAATGCCATTATCTGGCGGCGCCGATCTATGCCGGGGCTCCGCAGTCGCGCGACACCATCCTGGAGCAGGACGTGTTCGAGGCCGCCTTTGCCCGGATCAGGGCGACGGACGTCGCGATCCTCAGCGCCGGCGATCTGAGCGAACGCTCGCTGCTGGTTCGATACGGACTGCCGGGGGACGTGCGCGTCACGGAGCTGGCGGAGGCGGGAGCGGTCGGCGACATGCTCGGCCAGTTCATCGACCGCAGTGGCCGGGCCATCGCGCATCCGATCAACCGGCGCGCCATCGCCCTGCCGCTCGAGGCTCTGAGACGGATACCGACCGTGATCCTCGCCTCCGGCGGGGTCAACAAGGCGGAGGTCATCGCGGCCACCCTGCGTGGGAATCTGGCCTCGGTGCTGATCACGGACGAAGACGCGGCGGCCGCGGTGCTGGAGAGCCCGGCGCCCGCCTGACAGCAGTGTCTCAGGCGCCGCGGATCGCCTGCAACAGTTCGTCGTGGATCATGCCGTTGCTAACGACCTTTTCCAGGTCTTCGTCGCGCGATTCCCGGCCGCCGACAGTCGTTACCTTGCCGCCGGCGGCCCGCACCAGCGGCATCGCAGCGGCATGCGAGACGATATCGGCCTTGAGGCCGATGAAGGCGTCGAGCCGGCCGGCCGCCACGAGCGACATCTCCAGCCCGCCGGAGACGATGATCCGCACGCCCCGGCACAGGCCGGCGAGACGGCGGATGACGTCGCTTGTCCGGTTCGCCTCCTCGGCGGTGTAATGCGACGTGAGGCAGATCGAGACGATGGCGTCGCTCAGGCGCGACGTGGCCGAGGTGTGCGCCGCCTGTCCGTCGACCGTCGCAATGCCGCCTTCGGCAAAGCATGCGGTGAGTCCGGCGAGCGGCGCATGGGTCAGGCCGAGCACGGTGCGGCCCTGCTCCTGATAGGCCATGGTGACCGAGAACCAGGGCAGGCCGCCGGCATAATTTACCGTTCCGTCCAGCGGATCGATGACCCAGCGGGGTGCCTGCTCCGAGCCCGAGAAGCCGGCCTCCTCCGACAGGATGGCGGCATCGGGCGTCAAGGCGCGAAGGCCCTCGATGACGAGGCGCTCGGAGGCCAGGTCTGCCGCCGTGACCACGTCGTTCAGCTCCTTGCGGGTGACGTCGAGCTCGGCTCCCTGCATCCGGACGAGCACCTCGCCGGCCCGGCGGGCGAGAGCGTCGGCCCGGCCGAGCAGGGCGAGAAGGCGAGGCTCGGTCATTGTGCAGGCACCGTATTCGGCTTTCCGGGATAGGCGGGGTCGAGCACGAAGTCCCGGCGTGGACCATAGTCGCCGATCGGCTGGAGATGGCTGACGAGGCCGAGACCGGGCTTCCACACATGGAGTGCCAGCGCCGGGGGCTCCATCACGAACCTGTTCTCCGTGCCTGGCCTGAGATCGAGCGCGACCTGATGGGCCGTGCCCGGCGCGACATAGCCGACGGTCCCGGCGAAACGCAGCTGGATCGGCCGGTGGTAATGGCCGCAGAGCACGCGCTCGATCTCGGGATGATCGGCGATCAGGCCAGCGAAGCCCCGCGAGACGCGGCAGGGCATCACATCCATGCCGTCGACGCCGACGGGGAAGGGCGGGTGATGCATGAAGATGACCGTCGGCCTGCCCTGTCCCCGGGCGAGCTGGTCGGCGAGCCAGGCCTCGCGCGCAGGACAGATTTCGCCCCCATCCTCGCCGGCTACGACCGTGTCGAGCCCGATCAGCCGCACCGGAAAATCGTCGATCACGTAATGCAGGAAGCCCGCCTTCGGCAGGTAGGCGAAGTCTGGCCCCAGTTCCGCGGCGAAGGTATCGCGGCGGTCGTGGTTGCCGGGAATGACGTAGACCGGCATCGGCAAGCGCCGCAGTGCCGCGCGGACGATGCCGTATTCCTCCGGCAGGCCGCAATCGGAGAGGTCTCCGGTGACAAGTACGCAATCGGGCCGCGGTTCCAGCTTCAGGATCTCGTCCACGGCAAGTTCGATCGCCGGGTTGGTCTCGACGATGCCGTAGGCGGGGCGGCCATTGGGGCGGGCGTGGAAGTCGCTGAGCTGGGCGATGATCATCGCGGAACGTCCGATCGCGGGAAAAAAGGGACCGCCCGATCCTGGAAAGATCGGGCGGCTTGCGGGCGCCGAGGCGCGACCGCTCACTTCATCAGGGCTTCGGTCTCGGAGACGATGCGCTCGATGCCGGCCTTTGGCTGGACCTCGCCGCGCATCACGCCCGCGATGACCTCGCGCTGCTGGCGCCAGATGCGCACGGAATTGCCGCCCGGATAGCCTTCCCACGGCGCAGCGCGGGAGACCTGGCCGTTGATCGTGCGGAAATTGGCATTCTCCTTGTAGAACGGCCCGAGGAATGCGTCCTCGCCGGCGCGCAGATTGGTCGGCATGTAGCCGGCGGTCTCGACGACGATCTTCTGGGCTTCCGGTCCGGTCACGAACTTGATGAACTCCCAGGCCGCCTTCTGCTTGGCAGCATCCTTGGCGGTGATCAGCGCTGCATTGCCGCCGGTGGGCAGCTTGCCCTTGGCCTTGTCGTCGATGGGGAATAGCGCGGTCTTGAGCGTGAAGCGGTCGCCGATCAGGTCGGTGACCTGGCGCAGGCGAGCCGGGGTGTCGAAGAAGATGCCGATCTTGCCGGCGATGAACTGCTGCCGCGACTGGTCCCAGTCGATCAGCGGCATGCCGCCCTCGGTGACGAAGCTGCGCAGCGTCGCGAGCGTCTTCTCACCGGTCTCGCCGCCGAAGGCGACCTTCTTGCCGTCGGACGCGAGCATCGAATGGCCGCCCTGCAGGACCATGCCGCGCCAGAGCCAGTCATCCGGCCAGTCATGGATGTTGTAGGCCATGCCGGCAGTGTCGCCACTGCGGATCTTCTTTGCGAGCGCGACGATGTCGGCCCAGTTGTCGGGCATCTTCTCCGGGTCGCCACCGGCCTTCTTCACGAGCTCGGCGTTGAAATACATCAGCGGCGTCGAGGCGTTGAAGGCGAGGCCCGCCTGCTTGCCGCCGACCTGGCCGAGCGAGAGCAGGGCGTCGGAATAATTGGCCTTGCGCCAGGCTTCGGGCTCGCCCTTCAGCAGCGGGCCGAGGTCCACGACCTGCTTGCGCTTGTCGAGGGTTTCGACGAGCTCGGTCAGCAGGTGGAAGCCGGAATAGTAGACGTCCGGCAGCTGGTTGGTGACGGACTGGCGCAGCATCGCCTGATGGCCTTCGTCATAGCTGGCCGCCGGAGCCCGGAAATTGATCTTGATGTCCGGGTGCTTCTTCATGAATTCCGCGGCGATCGGCTCGTGGAACTTGGCGAAGGCGGGGAAGGCGTAGAGCACGTCGAGCGTGACTTGCTCGGCCCGGGCGGCAGTCGAGGCAACCAGGGTCATTGCTGCCGCGGCAAGGACTTTGCCGAGAGGTTTCATGCGTGATCTCCTTGGCATGGACAGCGTGGCTGTCGGGTTTGCGGTGCTTCAGGCCTGAACTCTTGCTGGGGTGGGCGGCGCGCGTGGCCGGCTACTTCACCCCGGTCATGGTGATGCCGTCGATGAACCGGCGCCGGGCGACGAGGAAGGCGATGACGAGCGGCGCGGTCAGGATCGTCGCGGCGGCCGTCAGCGCGCCGTAGTTCGATCCGGTCTCGGCATCGGCGAAGAACATCATCCCGAGCGGCGGCGGCGCGAGCTTGGCGTCGGAGATGACGATCAGCGGCCAGTACAGGTCGTTCCAGTGCGCCACGGCCGAAAAGACCGAGAAGGCGGCGATGGCCGGCCAGGCGCTGGGCGTCACGATGCGCCAGACGATCTCGAACTCGCTCATGCCGTCGAGCCGGGCGGCGTTGATGATGTCGTCGGGGAAGCTGCGGAAGAACTGGCGGAACAGGAAGATGGCGAAGACCGAGAGGAAGAACGGCACCATCATCGAGAAATAGGTGTTGAGCAGGCCGAGTTGGGCGAGCGCGATGTAGAGCGGCATCGCCGGCACCTGCACGGGGATGCAGAGGCCGAGCAGCACCAGCACGAAAAGCGCGTTGCGGCCGGGAAAGCTCAGCTTCGCCAGAGCGTAGGCGCAGGGTATGGCGACCAGCAGCTGCACCACGAGGATGCCGGCGCAGAGGATGACGCCGTTCAGCGCGAAGCGCAGCAGCGGCGCCTTCTCCATGGCGAACCCGTAATTCTGCAGGCCGTAGAACTGCTTCGGCCACAGCGAGATCTCGGCGCTGAAGATCTCGGCCGGCGGCTTGATCGACGTCACCAGCATCCAGATGAACGGCGCGAGCATGAAGATCGCGCCCGCTATCAGCACGGCATGGATCAGCACGAGCGAGAGGAAGCGACGCATCACCGAATGGACGGGCGCGGCGGCGGCGGGGAGCGCGAGATCGGCCATCAGTAGTGCACCTTCTTGTCGAGGGCGAAGGTCTGCACGGCCGAGAAGACGAGGATGAAGGCGAGGAAGATGAAGGTCAGCGCCGCGGCATAGCCGGTATGGAAGTACTGAAAGCCCTCGAGGTAGATGTTGTAGAGCAGGACCTCGGTGGAGCCGACCGGGCCGCCGCGCGTCATCACCGCCACCGTGTCGAAGATCTTGAAGGCGGTGATCATGGTGGTGACCAGCACGAACATCGTCGTCGGCCCGAGCAGCGGCCAGGTGATGGTCAGGAAGCGGTCGATCCCGCTCGAACAGCCGTCGATGTCGGCGGCTTCGTAGAGATCGCGCGGGATCGCGGTCAGCCCGGCGAGGAACAGGATCATGTTGAAGCCGATGAGCTGCCAGATGCCGATCACGGCCAGCGTCGCGAGCGCGGTCGAGGGTTCGCTGAGGAAGGCGATCGGCCCGACGCCGAGCCATTTCAGCAGGCCATTGACCGGGCCGAGCGAAGGATGGAGCAGGAACTGCCAGACCGTGGCCATCGCGATCAGTGTCGAAGTCACCGGCAGGAAGTAGATGACCTCGTAAAGCGACCGCGTCCGCTTGCGCCGGTGCACCAGCACCGCGATCAGGAGGGCGCCGAGCACGCCGCCGGGCACCACGATCGCGACATAGACCAGCGTGTTGACCAGCGAGCGCCGGATGGTCGCGTCGGCCAGCGCCTTCTGGAAGTTGGCGAGCCCGACCCAATCCATGTCGACCCCGCCGAACTCGTAATTCGTCAGGCTGAGCCAGAGCAGCACCGCCAGCGGCAGCAGGATCGTCAGCAGGAGCAGAATGAAGGCGGGCAGCGCGAAGCCCAGGCCGGTGAAGCGCTCGATCCAGAGCCTGCGGCGTGCAGCCGGAGCGAAGCCCGCGGAAGATGCGAGAGCGATCGTCATGCTCAGACTCTCAGCTGCACGACGGAGCCGGTCGCCATGCCATGCGCGCGCGGTTCGACGCGCTGGCCGTCCGACGCGAACACATGGGCTGCGGACTCGTCGAAGGCGAGCCTGACCTCGGTGGCCTCATCCACGCCGGCGGCTACGGCAGGTGTCGCGCGCATCGTCACGCTCACGGCGTCATGGCCGGCGTGGTCGAAATGCAGGATGTATTCCGAGCCGAGATTCTCCTTGCGCCGCAGCCGGGCGGAGAACGAGGCCCGCCCGCCGGCCTCGCCGGGGACGAGCGAAAGCGCCTCGGAGCGGATGCCGAGAGCCACCGCCTGTCCCTGCGCCAGCGGGACGGCAAGCGCCAGCGGCTGACCGAAGAGTTCGAGCCGGCCGCCGGCCATCACCGTCGCGGGCAGGAGATTGATGGTTGGGCTGCCGATGAACTGGGCGACCTTCAGGGAGGCCGGCTTCTCGTAGAGCTGCGATGGCGTGCCCAGCTGCAACACCGAGCCCGCATCCATCATCGCGACGCGGTCGGACATCGTCATGGCCTCGACCTGGTCGTGCGTGACGTAGATGAAGGTCGCGCCGAGGCGCTTGTGGAGCTCCGCCAGTTCGGTCCGCATATGGACGCGCAGCTTGGCGTCGAGATTGGACAGGGGCTCGTCCATCAGGAAGACGTCCGGGTTGCGAACCATGGCGCGGCCGAGCGCGACGCGCTGGCGCTGCCCGCCGGAGAGCTGGGCCGGCTTGCGGTCCAGCAGATGGGCGAGCTGGAGCTGGGCCGCCACTGCATCGACATCCGCGCCGATGCCGCGCATCACCGACCGGCGCTGCGCGGAGAGGAGGCGCAGCAGGGGCAGGCGCTGCCAGAGCTGCAGGCGCGACATCGTCAGCGGCAGGGCGATGTTCGCCCGCACGCTCATATGCGGGTAGAGCGCATAGGATTGGAACACCATCGCGACGCGCCGTTCATGCGGGCGCATGTGGTCGACGCCGCTGCCGCCGATCGCCACGCTGCCTGCGTCCTGATGCTCGAGCCCGGCGATGATCCGGATCAGCGTCGACTTCCCGCAGCCTGATGGCCCGACCAGCGTCAGGAATTCGCCGTCGGCGATGTCGAGATCGACGCCGCCGAGAACCTTCGTCTGCCCGAAGGATTTGGCGATCGATGTCAGTGCGACCTTGGCCATGTCATTCGCCTCTCTGCGGCCCTCAGGGCTCTTCGTGGGCGGTTCTCGCGAGACCGCCCGGAGGCGGCCGGATGGATGGATCAGGCTGCGCGAGGCGGATAGACCTCATGGATCACGTCATCGATCCAGAGCGTCTTCAGCGTGGGGATCTCGTGGATCTCGGCCGTGAAATCCCGGCCGTCGAAGAGATAGGAAACGGCGCCGAGCGTGCTCGTCCCGGCCATGCCCGGCTGCAGTTCGGGTCCGACGACGAAGCCGGAGGACGGCCCCCAGATGTAGCGGGTGCCGTCGACCGTGAAGTCGTGCGCGCGGTGCAAATGGCCACTGGCTATGAAGGCGACGTCGTGACGGCGCACGAGATCGAGCAGGTGCGCGCGTGGCCGCGGCGGCACGCTCCAGTAGCCCTTGTCGCCTTCATCCGGCGCATCGATGAAGAGCGGGCGGTGCAGGAACCAGCCGATGCGGCGCCCCTGCGCTTCGGAGAGCTGGCTGTCGAGCCAGGCGAGCTGGCGCCGTTCCTCGGCGTCGTCGCTGCCGAACAGCATCGAGTTGAGCCCGAGCAGCCGCCAGTCTTCGAGGTCGCGGACCCAGAAGTCATCGCCGATATGTTCGCGCCAGCGGGCAAGGCGGGCGTCATTCACCGGCTGGTGCGGATGATGGGCCTCGCCGACATCGTGATTGCCGGGGATGCTGAGCACGGCCACGCCCAATGTGTCGAGCAAGGTGCGGCAATGGCGCATGTCCTCGTCGACATCCGCACCGTCGACGGTGACGTCGCCGGTATGAACGACGAGGTCGGGACCGCGGGAGGCAAGCCATGTCGTCAGCGGCGCCCAATTGTCGACGAAATGCCGCTTGGTCGGGCTGAGATGGGTGTCGGAAATCTGGACGACCCGCTGCATGGCTTCCCTCCGGCGCACGCCGCCCTCGTGGGCGGCGGTCTGCCTCCGTCACATGCGGGGCAGCGGTTTTGCCCTGGACCATACAAATGAATGTTTTATGACACAATTGTATTTTTGAGCCTGCCGTCGCCCGTGCGGACTTCTCCGCCAGCCCTCGCTCAAGCCTTCAGGTGGAACGTCACGAGCACCGTGATTTCCGAGCCATTCGGCAGAGTTGCGGCGACGCGCAGGAAATTGCCGAAATGATTCAGCCGCTTGAAGGTGACGGCGTCCTTCGCCGCCGGCAGGTCGAACTCCGAGCCCTCGTCGCACCAGTGCATGCCGTCCGCCGAGATCTGAACGCGGGCCCGGGGCAACGGCCCTTTCGGCTCCTTCAGCGCGCGGACGAAGACGATCGCCTCCTTCGCCCAGCCGGCTTCGTAAGGTTCGGTCGCGCTGGTTCCGCTCCAGGTCTCGTTGCGGGCTACGACGGCGGTCAGGTTTTCGGGCAGCATCAGAAATCCCCCGACAGGCAGACGGAGTCGAGATAGGTGAAGGCGCGCTTGTCGGTGTCGGTCTCGGCGAAGAAGGCGAGGTTCAACATGCACCAGAGGTTCTTCATCGCGGGGATGCGGATGCAGTCGAAGCCATCCATTGCGAAGACGCGGTCGTTGACCTGAAAGCGCGTCGCCTGCATCGCGGCGAGGTCGAAATCGAAGCGCAGGTAGTGCCAGTTCACCTTGGTCGGGATCTCGTTGTAGCAGAGACGCTGCTCGCCGCCCGGCAGATCCTCCCAGTCGTCGGGCGAAAGGTGGTAATGCGTGATCGTCTTCCCGGCGGTACCGATGGGCTTGATCGGCGTCGTCCTGCGCTTGAACTGCCATTTCTGGATATGTTGCCCGTCCTGCGCATTGAGGAAGCGCAGATGCGGCATTACCCGGTCGCCCGGCCCCGACGTGTCGCCGATCTGTAGATCGTAGAGGAAGCCGAAGGAGCGGATATCGGTTTCCGAGAGCGCGAGCTCGGTCGCCTCCGGCTTGAAGGTGAAATAGGCCTCCAGGCGGATCGGCCCGGCCTTTCGGAAGGTCAGGCGCTTGATCGCGACGTTCTGCGCGCCCTTCTTCGGCCGCGTGGCGATCTTCAGCGCGTAGGAGCCGTCGACGCCGCCATGCGAGCCGAAATCCCAGTTCGGCAGGGTCGAGAGCATGGCGTGGCTGTGCTGGGCATAGCCTGGCAGCATCGCGTCCAGCGTATCCTCGTAATTGCCGACGAGCTGGGTCCAGCCGCACATGCCGCGATCGAAGTCGTCGAGGCAGATGATCCTCGGCAACGGGTCGAATCGGCTGAGTTGCGGATCGCTCTCGCGGATGGCGCGTCTGAAGTCGTCGAGCTGGGTCATGGTCCTACCCCTTGACCGCGCCGGCGGTGAGGCCCGCGACGAGGTGCTTCTGCATGAGGATGACGAAGGCGAGCACCGGCACGAGCTGCACGGTGGAAGCGGCGAAGAGCACGCCCCATTCGACGCCCTCGACGGCGCCGATCATCTCGGAGATCACCAGCGGCGCGGTCTTTGCCTTGGTCGTCGTGAAGATGAAGGCGAAGAGGAACTCGTTCCATGCATAGACGATGACGAAGACCGAGACGGCCAGCATGCCCTGAGCCGCCATCGGCAGGATGACGCGGGCGATGATCTGCATCTGCGAGGCGCCGTCGACCATCGCCGCTTCGTCCAGCTCGCGCGGGATCTGGTCGATGAAGGTGCGCATCACCACGGTGCCCAGCGAGACGAAGAAGGTCGCGTAGAGCAGGATCAGGATGAAATGCGTGTCGTTGAGCCCGAGCCAGTTCACCACCGGGAAGAGCGGCAGCGTGATCACAATCGGCGGGATCAGCCGGATGAAGATCAGGAAGAAGGCCGAGGCCTGCAGGCCGCGCGAGGCGAAGCGCGAATAGGCGAAGCCCGCCAGCAGCGAAACGCCGACGGCCAGAACGGTCGCACCGACGGTGACGAGGAAGCTGTTCCACAGGCCGAAGAAGAAGTCGCCCCAGCGGCTCCACAACGCCTGGTAGTTCGCCAGCGTCGGGGCGAAGGAGAAGGTCCCGGTGATCGAGAAGATGTCGCGATCGGCCTTGAAGGAGGACATGGCGATCAGGGCGATCGGCACCAGAGACCAGGCGACGACCGCGAGCACGCCGATCAGTTTCAGGAAATGGCGCAAAAGCTTGGGCAGAGAGAGCTTAGGCACGCGCGAACATCTCCCGGTAGAGCCGGCGCAGATAGAACAGCGCGAGCAGGAGGGAGGCGAGCACCAGCAGCCAGCCGGTGGCGGCGGCCGAGCCGAAGGCGTTGTAGCGAAAGGCCTCCAGATAGAGATAGACCGCCATCACCTCGGTCGAGCGCGCCGGCCCGCCGCCGGTCATCAGCCAGACCTCCGAGAACAGCCGGAAGGCGAAGATGTAGCGGAACAAGGCCGCGATCAGCAGCGCCGGCATCAGCAGCGGCAGGGTGACCCGGCGGAAGCTGGTCCAGCCGGAGGCGCCGTCGATCGAGGCGGCCTCGTAGAGATCGCTGGGGATCGAGAGCCGCGCGGCGTAGAGGATGATGAACGAGAAGGGCAGGTGCAGCCAGATCGAGAGCAGGCTGACCATGGCGAGGCCATGGCTCGGGTTCACCGCCCATTCGATCGGCGGCAGGCCGATCGTGGCGAGGAGGCGGCTCATCATGCCGACATCGGGCTCGAACAGGTAGCGCCACATCACCACCGCAGAGACCTCGCTGACCGCATAGGGGGCGAGCACGATGGCGAGCAGGAGAGGGCGGAACGGCACGCCGGACGCGAAGAACAGCGCCATGCCGAGCCCGATCAGCAATTCGACATGCACGACGATGGCAACGACGATGACGGTGTTGAGCAGCGCCTTCCAGAAATACGGATCGGCCAGCACCTTGGCGTAGTTGGCGAGGCCTACGAAGCTTGCCTGCTGGCCGAAGGAGGACTGGTTGAGGCTCAGCCAGAAGACATAGAGCGCCGGCAGGAAGATGATCCCGCCGATCATGAGCTGGACCGGCGAAACCAGGGCTATGGCCGAAAGAGGCGTGCGCGCAGTCATCAGGCGATCCTGAAGTGCTTCAGGGCTTCGCGATCGATCTCGATGCCCAGCCCCGGTCCCTGCGGGATCGCGAGCTTGCCGTCGACGAGTTGCGAGCCCTCGCCGACGAGCGGCCGCGTGAAGGCATCCCGCAGCGGGTTCTCGTAGACCATGCACTCGAAGGTGCGGAAGCTTTCTGCCGCCGCGGCGAGTTGCAGGCTGGCGGCGACGCAGATCGCGCCGGACCAGCCGACATGCGGGGCGTAGGCGGTGTTGAAGGTCGCGGCGAGTTCGGCGATGCGCCAGGTCTCGGTGATGCCGCCGGAGCGGGTGACGTCCGGCTGGAGCAAGCCGAGCGAACGATCCTGCAGCAGCGCCAGGGCCTCGCCCGCCACGAAGTCGCTCTCGCCGGCCGCGAGCCGGATCGGCAGGTGCTGGGCGAGGCGACGATAGCCTTCGCGATCATGCGGGGCGATCGGCTCCTCGAAGAAGCCGTAGCCGAGATCGGCGAGCGCGCGGCCGACGATGAGCGCGTCGTCGACGTCATAGGCCCAGTTCGCATCGACATAGAGGGCGATCTCGTCGCCGGCGAGCCGGCGCACGAGCCTGGCGCGGGCCACGGCATCACGCAGAGGGTGGCCGAGCTTGACCTTGATCTCGCGGAAGCCGGCCTTGAGCGCCGCCGCCACTTCTGCCTCGACCGTCGCATCGTCGAGCCAGTTGATCGAGGAGGCGTAGGCCGCAACCTCCTTGCGCCCCATGCCGCCGAGCAGGCGATGGATCGGCTGGTTCGCCTGCTTCCCTGCGATGTCCCAGAGCGCGATGTCGACCGCGGCGATCGCTTCGACGACCTGCCCACCGGGCCGGCCGGAGAGCGCCGCCCGCATCGCCTTCCACAATGCGCGCCGGTCGGCCGCGTCGCGCCCGATCAGGCGCGGAACAAGCGCCTCCTCGATGAAGCGTGCATAGCCGGCGGCGCCACGTCGGCACAGCCCCTCGCCGAAGCCGACAGTGCCGTCCTCGGTCTGGACCTCCACCACGACGATCTCGATCGCGGGATAGTCGCCCTGCGAGGTTCGCTGGACCTTGGGCAAGGTCGCGCGCAGCGGATGGACATCAACTTTGGCGATGCGGCTGGCCGGCATGCGGCATGGCCCTCCCGAGACGTGTCGCTGAACGACATCTACTTATCTGATAGGTTGCACAGTTGCCAAGGAAGGCGGCATCTGTCAATGATCGCCGCCGGAGGAATTTGATGAGCGACACCGCCCGTTCCGTGCTGGATGAGGATGACCTGTTCGCCGGCGGCGACGTCGTGCCGATGCGCCTCGGCGATGCCGTGATCCAGCGCCTGACGCAGGCGATTCACGACGGGCGGCTCAAGCCGGGCGATTCCCTCCCTTCGGAGGCCCGCATCGCGGCCTCCTTCGGTGTCAGCAAGCCGATCGCGCGCGAAGCCATCCGCCAGCTCGCGGCGATGGGCGTCGTCCATATCCAGCAGGGCAAGCCGACGCGGGTGCAGGCGCTCGACGCCGCGCCGCTCGACCGATTCTATCGCTTCGCGGTGCGCGGCCGCGCCAACGGCCTGACCGAGGCGGTGGAGCTGCGCCGCATCCTCGAGCCGCCTATCGCTGCCCACAGCGCCGAGCGTCGCTCGGCCGAGGATGTCGAGAAGCTCGATCTCATCCTTGCCCGGATGGAGGACGCGCTTGGCAATGTGCCACGCTGGATCGAGGCGGATCTCGATTTCCACGAGGCTGTCGCCGCCTCGTCGGGCAATCGCCTGCTCGATTTCCAGATCCGCGGCCTGCGGCCTGTCATCCGCGAGGTCATGGAGATCTTCAATTCGCGCGAGGCGAGGGGGCCGGACGACTGGCAGCGGACTTTCGACCGGCATGTCCGCGTCGTCGAGGCGATCCGTGCAGGCGATCCCGCCGCCGCGGCAGGCGCCATGAACAAGCATTTCGAAGCGGCTGAAGCCGCCATCGCGGAACTCGCGAACCACAGGGAGGATCACCATGAGCCAGAGGGCGACGCTCGATCGTAGGCAGTTCGGGGCCGGCATCCTGGGATTGAGCTTCGCCGGGCTCGGCGGGGCCGCGCGGGCGCAGGCCGGCCCGTTCAACGTGTTCACCCATCGCGTCATGCAGACGGTCGCGACCGGTGCTCAGGGCGGCGACATCACAAGGGACTGGGCACAGAAGAACGGCGTCACCGTCCAGTGGACGACCTTCGACACCGGCCCGCTGCAGGAGCGACTGTTCCGCGAGGCCAGCCTCGGCGAAACCTCGGTCGATGTCGGCTTCGTCGTCAACACGCAGGTCGTGCCGCGGGCCGCGACATTGTTCGAGCCGCTCGACGACTACCTGAAGAAGGACCCGGTCGAGGACGTCGCCGACATCTTCCCCGGCCTGATGGACGGCATGAAGGTCGGCGGCAGGCAACTCGCCATCCCGTTCCGACACGCCTCCTCCGGCCTGCACTACAACGAAGAAATCCTCGCCGAGAAGGGCTTTTCCAAGCCGCCGGCGACGATCGAGGAGATGATCGAGATCGCGAAGGCCTGCAGTTACCGCCGTTCTGATGGCACGCAGGTCGTCGGTCTCTGCACGCCGGGCGTGACCTATCCCAACGTGATCGACCTCGCCCGCGCCTGGGACGGCGAGTTCATCACGCCGGATTTCAAATGCGTGGCCGACCAGCCGCCGATGCTGAACGCGGTTCGCACGTTGCGCGAGCTCTTCCAGGCCAATGCCTTCCCGCGCAGCTTCGCGACGCTCTCGCCGGAGGACGTCAATGTCTGGATGCAGCAGGGCCGTGCCGCCATGAGCCTGCAGAGCATGGGCCGCAACCGCATCTACAACGATCCGCAAAAGTCGAAATTCCCCGGCAAGATCAAGACGATCGCCGTTCCGGCTTCGAAGACGCTTGCAGGCAGATACGCTGCAGCTCCGGCCAAGGTCGAGTTCTGGGGCATGGTCATTCCGAAGAATGCCAGGCGCAAGGACCTCGCCTGGAACTTCATCAAGGCAATGGCTTCGAAGGAGGCGACGCTGAAGGCCGCACTCAACGGAAACGGCCCGGTGCGGGCTTCGACCTATGCCGACCAGGGCTTCGCCGGCACGGTGCCCTACGCGGCCGAGGAACTGAAGGTGCTCAAGGTCGCACGCGTGCCGATGCCGGCCTTCGACGAGGCCGTCCGCGCCGGAGACTTCTTCAAGGAGGAGGCGGAGGCGGCCGTGCTCGGCATGAAGTCGCCGGAAGATGCAATGGCTTCGCTGGTCAAGCGCGTCCAGCCACTGCTGCCGGCTTGAACGATCCTGAAAGAGAGCGGCGCGGCAACAGCGCCGGCACAATATCCCGGAGGACAATCGATGACATCCAGCATCTCGCGCCGCCGGTTCGGCGCTCTTGCAGGCGCGGCCGCTGCCGCAGCGCTTTATCCGCGCAGCGTCTTCGCCCAGGCGAAGACGCTGACCGCGCTTGGCCACCGCGTTCACCAGACGGCCGCGACGACGGGCCCCGGCGGCGACGCGACCGAGGCCTTCCGCAAGGCTGCCGGAGCGGATGTCAGCTGGGTCACCTTCGGCGACGTCAATGCCGTGCATGAGCGGCTGCTGCGCGAAGCCTCGCTGTCGGAAACCTCGATCGACGTCGCCTATCTCGTCAACGGTCGCGCCGTGCCGCGCAATCTTCAGCTCTTCGAGCCGCTCGACGCCCTGATGAAACAGGCGCCGATCGAGGCCTTCGACGATTTCGCCCCCGGCCTGATCGCGCCCCTGAAGGTCGGCGACGCACTGCACGGCATCCCGGTGCGCCATGCGACGAACGCGCTGATCTACAACGAGGCCCTGCTCGAGGAGCGGGGCGTGACCAAGCTCCCGACGAGCTTCGAGGAGCTGACGGAGCTCGCCCGAAAGCTCACCTTCAAGCGCGAGGATGGCACGCAGGTCTACGGACTCGCCTTCACCGCCGTCTTCGCCTCCAATTTCCTGACGCTCGCCCGCTGTCTTGGCGGGGACTACATGACGAGTGACGGGAAGATCGTCGCGGCCGAGGCGCCGATGGTGAAGACGCTGACCTTGCTTGCCGATTTCTACAAGGCGGGCGTGCTGCCGCGGAATTTCGCGACGGTGAACAACGAGGAGATCACCACCTGGATGCAGCAGGGCCGGGCAGCGATGACGATCAATCCGTTTGCCCGCCTGGTCACCTATAACGATCCGTCCAAGGGGAAGTATGGCGGCCGCTTCAAGTCGCTGCTGCCGCCGATGGCGTCAGACCTTGCCGGCAAGGTCGCCTTCGCGCCGACGGTGGAATTCTGGTCGCTGATGATCCCGAAGAACGCGAAGCAGAAGCCGCTGAGCTGGGAGTTCATCCGCGCCCTGTCCTCGAAGGCCGGCACGACCGCGATGGCACTCAACGGCAACGGCCCGGCGCGGATCTCGACTTATGCCGACGAGAAGCTGAAGGCGGCGATGCCCTATGCCGCCGCCGAGGCTGCCGCCCTAAAGGCCTCGCGTATCCATCTGCCGGCCTTCGACGAGCAGGCGCGCGCCCACGACATCTTCATCGAGGAAACGCAGGCCGCCGTGCTCGGCCGCAAGCCGGCGCAGCAGGCGATGGACGATGCGACCGCACGCGTGAAGCCGCTGCTCGGCTGATGGCGGGGGCACTTTCGGGCCGCGTCGCCCTCGTCACCGGCGCGGCGCGCGGCATCGGGCTGGCGATCGCGACGCGCCTCGCCGAGGCCGGAGTGCACGCGGTCATCCATGATCGGGACGCAGTGGCGGCAGCCCTGGCGGTGG
>NZ_JBIWYK010000012.1:0-18151 GCF_044752385.1 Allobosea sp. CER48
GCTTCCGTCGGGATCCTCATTTTGAGGGGGGCAAGGCTTGAGGGAGGCAAGGCCGCTCGCAAGCGGCCTGCAAGCCTCTAGCGAAGAGCCCGCTTCTGGCAGCTCTCGCAATAGAAGGTCGAGCGCCCGGACTGCACCAGCCGCTTGACCAGCTTGCCGCAGCCCGGCGTGACGCAGGTTTCGCCTTCGCGGTCATAGACCTTGAAGCGGTGCTGGAAATAGCCGAGCGAGCCGTCGGCATGGGCGAAGTCTCTCAGTGTGGAGCCTCCGGCAGCGACGGCCTCCTCGAGAACCTCGCGGATGATGCGGGCAAGCTCATGCGCCTTCTCGCGCGGCCGACCGGTCGGTGTCGCGATCGTTCCCGCCTCGGCTTCCGGGTGGAGGCCTGCCCGGAACAGGGCTTCGCAGACATAGATGTTGCCGAGACCGGCCACGAGCCGCTGGTCGAGCAGGGCGGCCTTGAGCGGCGCGATCTTGCCCGCGAACAGCCTGGCCAGCGTCTCGCCGGAAAGCTCGTTGCCGAGCGGCTCGATGCCCATGCCCGCGAAATGCTTCGATGTCGCCAGCCCGGCACGCGGCACGAGGTCCATGAAGCCGAAGCGGCGCACGTCGTTATAGGTGACCCGCGCGCCGGATCCCATCTCGAACACCACATGGTCGTGGATCAGGTGCCGGCCGATCTCATTATAGTAGGAGCCCGGCTCGGTCGGCGGCGTGCCGGGTGCCTCGACGATGAAGCGCCCGCTCATGCCGAGATGCATGATCAGCGCCTCGCCGTCGTCGAGATCGGCGACCAGATATTTCGCGCGGCGCGAGAGCGACTCGATCCGCCGGCCCGTCAGCCGCTCGGAAAAGCGGTCGGGCAGGGGGAAACGCAGGTCGGGCCGGCGCAGCTCGACGCGCGCGAAGCGCTCGCCCAGCATGGCTGGCTCCAGCCCGCGCCGGACGGTTTCGACCTCGGGTAGCTCGGGCATCCCTGAACTCTCTTGTAAAGCCTGCGTCGAGACGGGCCGCGACAAGCCCGCCGCCATTGGCTATTCATCGCCTCAGGCGAAGACAAGACAGATTTGCACAAGGCCTGCCCGACCGTGACAGCAGCTTCCGACACCACCCATTTCGGCTTCGAGACGGTGAAGCTCACCGAGAAGCAGTCGAAGGTCGACGACGTCTTCCACAAGGTCGCCAACCGCTACGACCTGATGAACGACCTGATGTCGGGCGGGCTGCACCGCGCCTGGAAGAGCGCGCTGCTGACCGCGATCAACCCGGCAAGGGACCGCCCCTTCCACCATCTCGACGTGGCCGGCGGCACTGGCGACGTCGCCTTCTCGGTGCTCGAAGCCGGCGGGCCGCAGACCGATGTCACCGTGCTCGACATCAACGCCGACATGCTGCGCGTCGGGCGCGAGCGTGCCGACAAGCGCTTTCCGGACGACGACCGCATCCGCTTCGTCCAGGGCAATGCCGAGGAACTCGGCCTGCCCGGCGACCATTTCGACTGCTACACGATCGCCTTCGGCATCCGGAACGTGCCGCGCATCGACAAGGCGCTGGCCGAGGCCTATCGCGTGCTGAAGCGCGGCGGGCGCTTCCTCTGCCTCGAATTCAGCCATGTCGACGTGCCGCTGCTCGACAAGATCTACGAGACCTATTCGTTCAAGGTCATCCCGCCGATGGGCCGCATGGTCACCGGCGAGGCCGAGCCCTACCAGTATCTCGTCGAATCCATCCGAAAGTTCCCGAAGCCGCAGGCCTTCGCCGGTATGATCGAGGATGCCGGCTTCCGCCGGGCGAAGTTCACGCCGATGACGGGCGGGGTCGTGGCGCTGCATTCCGGCTGGAAGCTGTGATGGTCTGTCCCGCGTCATGTTCGGCCTGGTGCCGAGCATCCACGTTTCGCGGCGCGGATGAAGGGAAGACGTGGATGGTCGGGACAGGCCTGACCATGACGGGAACGCCTCGCTTGCAGGCGCGCCACGCATGATCTCGTCCTTCTTCCACATGCTGCGCGGCGCGCACGTCGGCTTCGTGCTGGCGCGCGAGGGCGCTCTCGCGCTGGTCGACCCGTCCGTGCTGCCGCCGCTGGCGCGCGGCCTGATCCGCATGGGTCGGCTGATCGAGCGGCGCGGCGCCGGCTCCTCGGCGACGCGGCTCGCGGCGGCGCTCACCCGTCTGGGACCGTCCTACGTCAAGTTCGGGCAGTTCCTCGCGACGCGGCCCGATGTCGTCGGCATGAAGATCGCCGAGGACCTTTCGGCCCTGCAGGACCGGATGCCGGCCTTCCCGATGGCCGAGGCGCGCGCCATCGTCGAAGCCGCGCATGGCGTTCCGCTGGAGGCGCTGTTCCCGGAATTCAGCGAGCCGGTCGCCGCCGCCTCGATCGCGCAGGTCCACCGTGCCCGGCTGAAGGATGGCCGCGAGGTCGCGGTCAAGATCCTCAGGCCCGGTATCCGCGACCGCTTCAACCGCGATCTAGCCGCGATGCGCTTCGGCGCCGAGCAGGCCGCGGCGCGTTCGGCCGAGGCGCGCCGCCTGCGTTTCACCGGCGTGGTGGAGACGCTGGCGCGCTCGGTCGCCATGGAGATGGACCTCCGGCTCGAGGCCGCGGCGCTCTCCGAATTCGCGGAGAATACCAAGGACGATGCCGATTTCCGCGTACCGGAGCCAGACTGGCAGCTCACGGCGCGCGAGATGCTGGTCGATGAATGGATCGACGGCGTGCGCCTCTCCGACGTCGACGGCCTGCGCGCGGCCGGGCACGACCTGCCCGAGCTCGCCCGCAAGATCATCCAGTCCTTCCTGAAGCATGCGATCCGGGACGGCTTCTTCCATGCCGACATGCATCCCGGAAACCTCTTCGTCGATGCGGAGGGGCGCCTCGTCGCGGTTGACGGCGGCATCATGGGGCGCCTCGGCCTGAAGGAGCGGCGCTTCCTTGCCGAGATCCTGCTCGGCTTCATCACCCGCGACTATCGCCGGGTGGCGCAGGTGCATTTCGAGGCGGGCTATGTCCCGGCCCATCACGACGTCGAGGATTTCGCCCAGGCGATCCGCGCCGTCGGCGAACCGATCCACGACAAGCGCGCCGACCAGATCTCGATGGCCAAGGTACTGACGCTGCTCTTCGAGATCACCGGCATGTTCGACATGGCGACGCGTACCGAGCTCGTCATGCTGCAGAAGACCATGGTGGTGGTCGAGGGCGTGGCCCGCTCGCTGGACCCGCATCTCGACATGTGGGGCACGGCCGACCCCGTCGTGCGCGACTGGATCACCGCCAATCTCGGCCCGATCGGGCGGCTGCAGGAGGCCGGACGCGGCGCCCATTCGCTGCTCGGATCGCTCGCCGCATTGCCGGACACGATCGGCCGGGCCCAGCGCGTGCTCGGCCAACTGGAGGACGCCTCGCGCAACGGCTTCGCGCTCGACGAGCGCAGCGTTGCCGCGATCGGCCGCGCGGAGGCCCAGCGCAACCGCTGGGGCACCGCAGCGCTCTGGGTGATCGCGGCGCTCGTCGCCTATGGCGTGTTCGGCTGAGGGCCGCGCGGCCTAGCGGAACGGCGGCTCGTCAAAGCTGCGCAGCTTGCGCGAATGGATGGCGGAGCCCGCCTCCTTCAGCTTCTCCAGCGCGGCGAGCCCGATCCGCAGATGCTCGCCGACCGCCCGCTCATAGAAGGCGTTGGCGGCGCCGGGCAGCTTGATCTCGCCATGGAGTGGCTTGTCGGAGACGCAGAGCAGCGTGCCGTAGGGCACCCGCAGCCGGTAGCCCTGCGCCGCGATGGTGCCGGATTCCATGTCGACGGCGATGGCGCGCGACAGGTTGATGCGCCGTCGCTCCTTGGTCCACTGCAGCTCCCAGTTGCGGTCGTCCTGCGTGACCACGGTGCCGGTGCGCAGCCGCTGCTTCAGCCGGTCGCCCTTCTCGCCGGTGATCTCGGCCGCGGCCTGCTGCAGCGCGACCTGCACCTCGGCGAGGGCGGGGATCGGGATTTCCGGCGGGACCAGTTCGTCGAGGATATGGTCCTGCCGGAGGTATGCATGGGCGAGCACGTAGTCGCCGATGATCTGGGTCTGGCGCAGGCCGCCGCAATGGCCGACCATCAGCCAGCAATTGGGCCGGAGCACCGCCAGATGGTCGGTGATGTTCTTCGCATTGGAGGGCCCGACGCCGATATTGACCAGCGTCACGCCTTCGCCGGTCTTCCGGATCAGGTGATAGGCCGGCATCTGGAAGCGATGCCAGGGCGCCGACATCACACGCTCCGCCGCCGAGACGTCGACGCCGTCCCTGTCGATGCGGATGCCGCCCGGCGCGACCAGCGCCTCGGCCGTGCCGGCCTCGATCTCGGCCAGGCCCAGCCGGACGAACTGGTCGACGTAGCGGTGGTAATTGGTCAGCAGCACCCAGGGCTGCACCGCGCGCCAGTCCGTACCGGTATAGTGCATCAGGCGCCGTAGCGAATAATCGACCCGGACCGCGTCGAACAGCGAGAGCGGCCGCGGCTCGCCTTCGATCAGGTCGTAGGTGCCGTCGGCGATCTCGTCGCCGACGAGCGCGAGCAGCGGTGTCGGGAAGTAGCGGGCGAGCTCGGCGGCTGTGATCTTCCCGCGCCCGAGTTCGTCGCCGCCCTCGATCGCATAGGGGTAGGGAATTTCCTGCGTGCTGATGCCGGTCTCGATCGTAGCGCCATATTCGGCGACGAGCGGCCTGAGCTGATCGAGCAGATAGGCCCGGAACTCGGCCGGCTGGGTCACCGTGGTCGAATAGATGCCGGGCGCGGCGAACTTGGCATAACCCCGCCGCGTCGCCGCCGGTAGCTTCGACGGCTCGTAGGTCACGCGCAGCATCGGGTAGCGGTAGCGCTCGCGATCATCCGGGGTCGGCGCCTCGCCGGTGTCGAAGAAGCGCTGCAGGTCGCCGCGCAGGGCCGAACGGGCTTCGTCATAGAGCCGTTCGAGCCGGTCGACGGCGGCTTCGGGGGTCGAGGCAGTCTCGAAACTCATGGGCGGGTGCATCCTCCTTGCCTCCCGATTCTAGAGCATTTCCGCGCGAAATGGACACCGCCTCGCCGGAAGAAAATGCACCGAACCGCCGCTGTCCTCGTCGCGCGCCCCTGCTCCTGACAATAATCGTCGGCGATCCGCCGCAACCTGGGCGAGAGGCGCTTGACAGCGGGAGGGAATACCAATAGTAAACCTATCAGTTAATTAACTGATCGGTTTCATAAGATGTCGACGGACCCGCTCAGCCTGACCTTCGCAGCCCTTGCCGACCCGACGCGCCGCGCCATCCTGGCCCAGCTGTCGCAAGGCGAAAGTTCGGTGAAGGAACTGGCCGAGCCCTTCGCGATGAGCCTTCCGGCCGTCTCGAAGCACCTGAAGGTGCTGGAGCGCGCCGGGCTGATCACGCGGGGGCGGGAAGCCCAGTGGCGGCCCTGCCGGCTCGACCCCGGTCCCTTGCAGGACGTTTCGGAATGGCTGGAGCACTACAGCCGCTTCTGGGACCAGAGCCTGGGTCGGCTGGACGAGATGCTGCGCGAGATCAAGACGAAACCACCCGATGAACCGGGCGTTTGACGCTCGAGCTTTCCTTCAGCCCCTTCTTCCAGGTGACTGTCATGCTCAAGACCATTCTTCTCAGCCAGCTTGGCATCGTCGTGGTCGGGATCGCCGTCGTGCTGATCCTGGCGGCCCGCAAGCCCGACACCTTCCAGGTCACCCGCACGGCCACGATCAATGCGCCGCCGGAGCGCGTCTATGCGCTGATCGCCGATTTCAAGGCCTGGGGAGCCTGGTCGCCCTGGGAGAAGAAGGACCCGGCGATGAAGCGGACCTATGGCGGCCCCGAAACCGGCACCGGCGCGACCTATGCCTGGGCCGGCGACAAGAACGTGGGCGAAGGCAGCATGCGTATCGTCGATGCCAAGGCGCCTGGCAGGCTCGCGCTCAAGCTCGATTTCATCAAGCCGTTCGAGGCCCATAACGACGTCGTCTTCTCGCTGACTCCGCAGGGCCCGGCCACGGCCGTGACCTGGACCATGACCGGCCCGACGCCGTTCATCGGCAAGATCATGCACGTCTTCATGGACATGGACCGCATGGTCGGCGGCGACTTCGAGTCCGGCCTGACGGCGATGAAGACCGCGGCCGAGCGTCCCGCCTGAACCCTTCCACAATCCCGACCAACCGCAACACCACAGTCAGAAGGATCGAATCCATGATGGGTGAACCGCAGAAGGAACATGAGTGGCTGCAGCAGCTCGTCGGCGAATGGGAGGCCGAAATGACCTGCTCGATGGGGCCGGACCAGCCGGCCTCGACGTCGAAGGGCACGGAGGCCGTGCACTCGCTCGGCGGCCTGTGGACCCTGGGCGAGGGGCAGGGGCAGTCGCCCGAGGGTCAGCAGGTCACCAGCGTGATGACGCTCGGCTTCGACCCGGCCAAGGGCCGCTTCGTCGGCAGCTTCGTCGCCTCGATGATGACGATGATGTGGACCTATGACGGGGCGCTTTCCGCCGACGGCAAATCGCTCGTCCTCGACACGGAAGGGCCGAGCATGGCGGGCGACGGCTCCATGGCGAAATACCAGGACGTCATCACCTTCCTGTCGCCCGACCATCGCACGCTGACCTCGCGCGCCCTGGGGCCGGACGGCCAGTGGGCCGAGTTCATGGCCGCCCACTACCACCGCAAGAGCTGACCCGATCCACGCCAGCAGGAGTGAGAACGATGAAACTGTCGACCTATTTGATGTTCGAGGGCAATTGCCGCGAGGCCTTCACCCATTACGAGAAGGTGCTGGGCGGCAAGATGCTGGCCATGATGGACCACAAGGGCACGCCCGCCGAGGAGCATGTCCCGGCCGAATGGCGGGACAAGATCCTGCATGCCTGCCTCGAGATCGACGGGCAGCTGTTGATGGCTTCCGACGCGCCGCCGGACCGTTCGGACGGGCCCATGCGTTCCGTTTCGGTCAGTGTCGGCGTGGCGACGCCGGAGGAGGCGGACCGCATCTTCAACGGCCTGTCCGAGGGCGGCGCCAAGGTCACTATGCCGATGGCCGAGACCTTCTGGTCGCCGCGCTTCGGCATGCTGGTCGATCGCTTCGGTACGAACTGGATGGTCGGCGCCGAGCAACCCGCTGACAAGATGGACTGCGGCTGAGATAGGGATGGCATGATTCTCGGGCCTGGCCCGGGAATCTAAGGCAGAACAGCGAGCTGGAGCCTCCTCCGGAAAGAGATGCCCGGGTCAGGCCCGGGCATGAGGGCGTGCTCCAGCCACTCTTACGACCGCCCGCCATCCACCGAGAGCACCTGCCCGCTGATCCACCCGGCCTGTTCGCTCAGGAAGAACAGCGTCGCGTTCGCGATGTCCTGCGCCGTGCCCAGGCGCCTTGTATGGATGCTCTCGAGCAGCCGCTTCTGGCCTTCCGGCCCATAGCTCTGCCACTGCCTTTCCGAGGCCGGGTTGGAGCGCACGAAGCCCGGCGCCACCGAATTGACGGTGATGCCGTGCGGGCCGAATTCCCAGGCCAGCTGCCTGGTCAGCCCCACCAGCGCGTGCTTGGCGCTGGCATAGGCCTGGATGCCGGTCAGGCTCGGCCGCAGGCCTGCGCCCGACGAGATGGTGACGATCCGGCCATAGCCGCCCCGCTTCATCACCGGGGCCGCCGCCTGAGCCAGGAAGAAGGCCGCATCGACATTGGCGGCGAAGATCACCCGCCAATCCTCTTCGGAAATCTCCTCGATCGACCGGCCGACCTGTCCGCGCACGCCGCCGGCGGCATGGACGAGGAGGTCCAGCTTGCCGCCGGTCGCGACGATGTCGCGTACGAGTCCCTGCGCCGCCTCGGCGGAGCCGAGATCGGCCGCATGCCCCGTTGCCCCGATCTCCCGCGCCGCCGCCTGCACGCCCCCGGCGTCGATATCGGCGAGGTGGACACGCGCGCCGGCTTCGGCGAGCGCCGCGGCAATCGCGCGGCCGATGCCCTGCGCCGCCCCGGTGACGAGGGCTACGCGGTTGTCGAAACGGATTTGCATCGGTCGATCAGCACCTTCAGCGTCTCGAAGGCCATCGGGCGGCGGCCTTCCTCGATGTCGTGGATCAGGGAGACCAGAGTCTCCAGCGCCGGCGTCGCCACGCCGACCTCGCGGCCCAACATGGCGATAATGCCGATCTGCGGGTCGACCTCGGTCTTGCGATTGCGCACGGCCAGGTCGCGCCAGATTCCGGAATGGGTCTTGGCCGTCTGCGAGGTGTAGTCGGCCAGCCAGGCGATCGTCTCGACCTGCGGGCCCTCGGGCCGTCCGGGTGCGAACACCATCGGATCGAACGCGCCGAAGCCGAGCGATGTGACGTCGCGCTTGGCGGCAACGGCGCCGACCTCGCGCCCGAGCGCGAGCCAGACCGGCAGGCGCTGGGGATCGGCGAAATTCGCCGACATGGAATCGTCGGTCAGCGCCGTGCCGAACAGCATCGCGCCATAGGCGAGCTTGCCCCAGAGATAGCCGAAGATGTTGCCGGTCAGGATCGCGTCGGGCTCGAACAGCCGCATCAGCCGATGCATCTCGGTGGCGCGTTCGCTGATCGTTCCATCGAGCTCGCCGACGACCGTTGCTCCGCGGTTGCCATAGAGGATGTCGCCGGGCCCGAGCCAGTCGGCACCGAAATTGACGAAGCAGCCCATGGTGCGCCGCTCGCCGACCGCCCTGGCGATCGCGAGCTCGTTGAGGCCGTTCTGGGCCGAGAGAACGAAGCCGTCCTGCGCCAGGTGCGGCTCAAGCGCCGCGAGCGCGGCCTCGGTTGCGCCGGCCTTCACCGCCAGCACGATGCGGCTGTAGCGGCCGGACAGCTCGGCCGGCGTCACCGCGGGCACGATCTGCGTGAACGCGTCGACGGGGCCGCTGACCGCGAGGCCGCGGGTTCGGCAGGCCTCGACATGCTCGGCGACGATATCGACGAGCAGGACCGGCACGCCGGCCCGCGCCCAATAGGCGCCGAGCGTACCGCCGATCGCTCCCGCGCCCCAGATCAGGATCGGCTCGCTCATCGCGTCGCCTCAGGCCTGTCCGGCCATTTCGACGTCGCCATGCGTGGCGACATGGATCAGGCCGTCGGGCGTCACCCAGCCGCGATACATGCCATCGGTGTTGAAGGGCGCGACAACCGTTCCGTCCGCGCCGACCGCCACCAGCCCGGCGCCGATCCTGTGCTCCGAGAGTTCCGCCATGACCGCCTGCGTGGCCGCTTCCAGCGACAGGCCCTTGTAGGCGACGAGCGATGCGATCTCGTGGCCGACGCAGTAGCGCATGAAATACTCGCCCTTGCCGGTGCCGGAGACGGCGCAGCGTCCGTCGCGGGCATAGGTGCCGGCCCCGATGATCGGGGAATCGCCGACGCGGCCGGCGGGCTTGTTGGTGTATCCGCCGGTCGAGGTCGCGGCGGCAAGGTGGCCCTGCGCGTCGCAGGCGACGGCGCCGACCGTGCCGTGCTTCTCCGCCTCGCTGGCCTCGGACGCGGTGCCGACGATCTCGCGGATCTTCATCGAAGCCAGGCTCTTGCGCCTGCGCTCGGTGGAGAAATGCTCGTTGGCGACGGTGTCGACGCCCTCATGCTCGGCAAATTCGTCGGCGGCGGGGCCGGCGAGCAGCAGCGGGTCGCCGCGCAGCATCAGCGCCTTCGCCGCCGAGACCGGGTTGCGGATGCGCTTGGCGGCGCAGATCGCGCCGGCCGCCAGCGTCGCGCCGTCCATGATCGAGGCGTCGAGCTCATGCTCGCCATCGGTGTTGAAGGCGGCGCCATGGCCGGCGTTGAAATGGGGCGAATCCTCCATAACCCGTACGGCAGCCTCGACGGCATCCACCGCCGTTCCGCCCTTCGTCAGGATCGTCCAGCCGGCACGCAGGGCGCTGGCGAGATCGGCGCGGGCCTGCGCCCATTCGGCTTCGGTCATCTCGGATTTGGGCAACGTGCCGCATCCGCCATGGATGGCGAGAGCGAGGGTCATGTTCGTTTTCCGATCAGTCGTCGTTGATGAGGCGGCCGGCCGCCATGCCCGCTCCTTGGCGGGCATCCACGGCTTGATCGCCGGAGCGGGCGATCAAGCGCAGACGTGGATCGTCGGGACTAGCCCGACCATGGCGCGAAGGCGGTCCCGTTACTTCTTGGCGGGCTTGATGTCCATCGCCAGCGTGTCCTCATCGACGCGCGGGCTGATCGTCACCTTGTCCTTCTGCATCGCCCAGGCCGAGCCGACCGCGGTGATCGGCAGGCGCGGCCGGTCCTTGGCGACGATCGCGGCGACATCGGCCAGCATCTGGTTGCGCTTCGCCTCGTCCATCTCGACGGCCGCGTCCTGGATAAGCTTGTCCACCTGCGGGTTGGCGTAGTTCTGGATGTTGAAGGCGCCGAGCTTCCTGGCCGGGTCGTTCGAATGCACCAGCGAGGACAGGGTGTAGTTCGCCTCGCCCGTGAGTGTGCCCCAGCCCGACATCGACATCGAGAAGTCGCCGCGCAGGCGAGCGGGGAAGAACACCGCGCCCGGCTGGGCATTGGCGTTCACGTCGACGCCGATCCGCGCCAGCATCTGTGCGATCGAGGTGCCGACCTGCCTGTCGCCTGGCAGGCGGTCATTGGTGAAGGAGAAGGTGATCTTGAAGCCGCTCGGGTAGCCGGCCTCCTCCATCAGCTTCCTGGCCTTGGCGATGTCGGGCTTCAGCGCCGGCAGGCTCTTGTTGAAGCCGGCGATGGTCGGGGTGACCAGCTGGTTCGCCGGCGCGCCTAGACCTTCCATCGCGATCTCCGCGAGCGCGGGGCGATCGATGGCGAGGTCGAACGCCTCGCGCACCCTGACGTCCTGCAGGGGGTTCTTCGGCAGGGGCGAGCCGTCCTTGGCGGTGACCTGCGGGGTCTTGTCCCGCATGTCGAGTTCCATGTTGAAGAGATAGACGCTCTCGACCGTCGCGACATTGAGCTTGGGATCGCGCTTCAGCGTCGGCACGTCGGAGGCCGGGGCGCGCACGATGATGTCGACCTGGCCGGCCTTGAGCTGCGCTACGCGGGCGGCGTCGTTGGGCAGTTCCTTGCGCACGACCTTGGCCCAGGGCTCCTTCTCGCCCCAGTAGCCATCGAAGCGGTCGAGCACCATCTGGTCCTTCGGCGTCCAGGAAACGAACTTGTAGGGGCCGGTCCCGACGGCCGCCTTGCCCGAGTTGAAGGCCTCGTTGGCGCTGTCCTTGGTCAGGCCGGCCGCCGCCTTGTGCGAGACGATGAACAGCCGGATGAAGTCGTTCGGCAGGTTCGGCGCCGGCCCGTCTGTGACGATATGGACCGTTAGCGGATCGACGATCTTCACCTCCTTGACGCGTCGGACATAGATCGTCGTCGGGTTGGGGCCGGCGACGACCGGGATGCGCTCGATCGAGAACTTCACGTCCTCGGCGGTGAAGTCCGAGCCGTCATGGAACTTGACGCCGGGGCGCAGCTTGAACTCCCAGACCGTGGGCTCGAGCGTCTTCCAGCTCAGCGCCAGCCGCGGCTCGATCTGCAGCTTGTCGCCGGACCACGTCAGCGTGTCGAAGACATGCTTCAGCGCTTCGGCATGGGTGCCCGTGGCGGTGAAATGCGGGTCGATCGACTCCGGTCCGGCGCGGACGCCGATCGTCAAAGTCTGTGCCAGCGCGCCGGTCGAGACCGTGGCGGCCAGCAGGGTGGCGAAGGCTGCAAGGCGGAAGACGCGGGCCGGTTTCATTCTCAGTTCCCCTCGTGTTCGAGTTCGTTTGGCCAGCTGGGCGAGGCGATGACGAGCCTGTCGAGCAGGGCACAAAGCTGCTGCTGTTCGTCCTCGCTGAGACGGGACAGCATCGAGTTCTGGTGCTGCACCATCAGCGGCATCGTCTCGTTGAAGATCTTCCGGCCGGCCGCCGTCAGGTGCAGCACGTAGCTGCGCAGATCGGCCGGGTCCGTCTCGCGCTTGAGCAGGCGCCGTTGCAGCAGCTTCTGCACCGCGCGCGACAGCGTGTTCTTGGGCAGGCCGGAGGAGGCGACGATGTTCTTGGCGGCGACGCCCTCGCGCAGGCCGACCGCGTAGAGCGCTACGAATTCCGGACGGACGAGGCCGTATCGGGTCTCGATCCAGCGGTAGACCGGGTCGTTGAAGCGGAACGCGAGGAAGTTGAGCCGGAAGGAGAGCCAGCAGGGATTGTCCCAAAGCTTCGTCACGGTCAGCGGATCGAGTTCGGCAAGCGCGGCCTCGCGCTCGGGATCGACGCGCGAAAGAGAAGTCGGCGAGCGCCGCATGGGAAAGCCTCCCTGCCGAATTAGTTCCAAATGGAACTTGACGCTCCCGGAGGCCGGAGTCAAGGATGCCTGCGGCTGGAGTTTCCGTCCGACGGGCTCCCGTCGGTCGCCAGGTTGCGACCATGACTGTCTACCGCTTGACGAAGCGAAGCAAGGATCGCGCCGTGCTGGTCGCAGAGATGAACTGGATGCAGATCGAGGCGCAGGCCAAGCGGGACGATCGCTGCGTCCTGCCGCTCGGCAGCGTCGAGCAGCACGCCTATCTCAGCCTCGCGACCGACGTGATCCTGTCCGAGCGGGTGGCGAAGGAGGCGGCCGAGCCGCTCGACATCCCCGTCTTCCCGGTGCTGGCCTATGGCATGACGCCGGGCTTCCTGAATTTTCCGGGCAGCATCTCGCTCAAGCTGAGCACTTATGCGGCGCTGCTCGGCGACATCCTCGACGGCTTCTATCGTTCCGGATTCCGCCGGATCATGCTGGTCAACGGCCATGGCGGCAATTCACCGGCGCTTAACTTCGCGACCGAGTGGCTCGATCGTCATCCCGACGCCAGCGTCAGGCTGCACAACTGGTGGGCGGCGCCGCAATTCCAGGCAGCCGTGAAGGCGATCGACCCCGCTGCCTCGCATGCGTCCTGGATGGAGAACTTCCCCTGGACCCGGCTCGCAGGCGTGGCGATGCCTGCCACGCTGAAGCCGCCCTTCAACGTCGCCGAATATCAGGCGGCGAGCCCCGCGAAGCGCCGCGCGATCCTCGGCGACGGCAATTTCCACGGCGTCTACCAGAGGCCGGACGAGGACATGCTGAAGGTCTGGCAGGTCGGCGTCGAGGAGACCCGCGCCGCCATGGTGGAGAACTGGCCGTGAGGCCGACCCCGGGGCTGAGCGCATGCTAGGCCACGTCGCCGTCCGGCTGGCGCAGGCGCTCGTCGTCATGCTCGTGATGTCGGTGCTGGTCTTCGTCGGCGTCTACGCGATCGGCAACCCGATCGACGTGCTGATCGGCCCCGATGTCAGCCAGGAGCTCAGGCTCCAGACCATCGCCCATTACGGGCTCGACCGGCCGCTCTGGGAGCAGTACCTGACCTTTCTCGGCCGCGTGCTGCATGGCGATTTCGGACGTTCCTTCGTCTTCGGCATGCCGGTGATGCAGCTCATCCTGTCGCGCCTGCCGGCGACGCTGGAGCTCACCCTGGCGGCCGTCTGCGGCGCGGCGCTGATCGGCATTCCCGCGGGCATCTATGCGGGATACCGGCCCGATGGCTTCGCCTCGAAGCTGATCATGACCGTCTCGATTCTCGGCTTCTCCGTGCCGACCTTCTGGATCGGCCTCGTGCTCATCATGGCCTTCGCCGTGGAGCTGCAATGGCTGCCGGCCGGCGGGCGCGGCGAGACGGTCTCGGTCTTCGGCATCGAGTGGAGCTTCCTGACGCCGAACGGCCTGAGCCACCTCCTCCTGCCGGCGCTCAACCTCGCCTTCTTCAAGCTCGCCCTGATGACGCGGCTCGCCCGGGCCGGGACGCGCGAGGCGATGCTCTCGGACACCGTGAAATTCGCCCGCGCCGCGGGGCTTTCCGAATGGACGGTGCTGCGCCGCCACGTGCTGCGCCTCATCGCCATCCCGCTCGTCACGGTCTTCGGGCTCGAGTTCGGCTCGACGCTCGCCTTCGCCGTCGTAACCGAGACGATCTTCTCCTGGCCCGGCATCGGCAAGCTGATCATCGACTCCATCCAGTCGCTCGACCGGCCGGTGATGGTCGCCTATCTCATGCTCGTCGCCTTCGTCTTCATCACCATCAACTTCCTCGTCGACCTCGCCTATGTCGGGCTCGATCCGCGGCTCCGGAAAGCAGGCGCGCGATGAAGGACGCCTCTCCCGCAGCCCGCTTCTGGGCCGAGTTCCGCGAGAGCAGGACAGCGGTCGTCGCGCTCGGCGTCGTCGTGCTGATGATCGGCATCGCGCTGCTGGCGCCGCTGGTCGCGCCGCAGGATCCCTACGACCTCGCCAATCTCTCGCTTTCCGACGCGCGCCGTCCGCCCGGCTATGTCGGCGATGGCGGGTATACCCACTGGCTCGGCACGGATGCGCAGGGGCGCGACCTGTTCTCGGCCATCCTCTACGGCCTGCGCATCTCCCTGCAGATGGGGCTGGTCGCCGGCGCGCTGGCCTTCGCGCTCGGCGTTTCGCTCGGCATCGGCGCGGCCTATGTCGGCGGGCGCTGGGAAGCCTTCATCATGCGCGTCGTCGACCTGCAGCTCGCCTTCCCGGCGATCCTGCTGGCGCTGGTGCTCTCGGCGCTGCTGGGGCAGGGCAAGCTGCAGCTCATCGCTGCGCTCGCCGCCGCGCAATACGCCTATTTCGCCCGCACCGCACATGGCGCAGCCTCGGCCGAACGCGGCAAGGACTATGTCGAGGCGGTGCTGTCGACGCCGCTGCCGGGCTGGCGCGTGGTCCTGCGCCACATCTTCCCGAACTGCCTGCCGCCGCTGATCGTGGTCGCGACCGTGCAGGTCGCGAATGCGATCGCGCTCGAGGCGACGCTCTCCTTCCTCGGCGTCGGCCTGCCTGTGACCGAGCCTTCGCTGGGCATGCTGATCGCCAACGGCTTCCAGTACATGCTCTCCGGCCGCTACTGGATCTCGATCTATCCCGGCATCGCCCTGATCATCCTGATCGTCGCGATAAATCTCGTCGGCGATCGCGTCCGCGACCAGGTCAATCCGAGGCTGAAGCGATGAGCGGACACCTTAGATACATGAGCCCTCATCCCGAGGAGCCGCGCAGCGGCGTCTCGAAGGATGCTTCAGGAGGCGCTTTCATCGGGAGCCGGATCATCCTTCGAGACGCGCCTGCGGCGCTCCTCGGGATGAGGGCTGAGGGACACCGGCGGGGCGAACGGCGATGAGCGAGGCGCCTCTCCTTCAGGTCACGAACCTCGCCACCTATTTCCACGCCCGGGCCGGCGTGGTGAAAGCCGTCGACGGTGTCTCCTTTGCGCTGAAGCGCGGCGAGGTAATGGGCCTCGTCGGCGAGTCCGGCTCGGGCAAGAGCATCACCGGCTTCTCGATCATCGGCCTGATCGACCCGCCCGGCCGCGTCGAGCCCGGCTCTGTGGTTAAACTGGAGGGCCGCGAGCTCGTCGGCCTGTCTCCGGCGGAGCTCCGCGCCATCCGCGGCAAGCAGATCTCGATGGTCTTCCAGGACCCGATGATGACGCTGAACCCGATGCTGACAATCGGTACGCAGATCCGGCTGGCGCTCGAAGCGCATGAGTCGGTTTCCGGCGCCGAGGCGCGCCGGCGTGCCGTGGCAGCGCTCGCGCAGGTCCGCATTCCCGATCCCGAGGCCAAGGTCGATTTCTATCCGCACCAGTTCTCCGGCGGCATGCGCCAGCGCGTCGCCATCGCGATAGCCCTGTTGCACCGGCCGAAGCTGATCATCTGCGACGAGCCGACGACGGCGCTCGACGTCTCCGTGCAGGCCGAGATCCTTGCCGAGATGAAGGAACTGGTCGCGGAGCTCGGCACGGCGCTGATCTGGATCAGCCACGACCTCGCCGTCGTCGCCGAGCTCGCCGACCATGTCTGCGTCATGCGGCACGGCAAGATCGTCGAGGCCGGTCCGACGCTCTCGGTGCTGACCCACCCGCAGCATCCCTACACCCGGGCCCTGCTTGCCGCACTGCCCTCGCGCGCCGAGCCGGGCACGCTGCTCGCCGGTGGTGCAGGCTCCGATGTCGCTCCGCCGCCTCGCGCTGAGAAGCCGGCCACCGCCCGGCCTGCGGACGACGCCGCGCACTACGTTCGCATCGAGCACGTCGCCAAGCGCTTCGCTCAGACGCCCGGCCTGTTCCGCAAGCTCGTCCAGAAGGCGGGCCTGTCGAAGGCGCCGGCCGCGGTGCAGGCCGTGGACGATGTCACGCTGGTGCTTCGGCGCGGCGAGGCGCTCGGCCTCGTCGGCGAATCCGGCTCCGGCAAGTCGACCCTCGGGCGCGTGGCGGCCGGCATCTACGCGCCGGACCATGGCCTGGTCCGCATCGACGGCGCGCCGGTGATGAACACCGGCGAGCACCCGCACAAGATCACGACGCGGGTCCAGACGATCTTCCAGGATCCCTTTGCTTCGCTCAATCCGCGCATGACGGTGGGTGACAGCATCGCCGAGGGACCGCTGGCACACGGCCTCGTCAAGGGCGGCGAAGCGAAGACCTATGTCCGGCAATGGCTGGCGGCGGTCGGGCTCGATCCTGATTTCGCGGGCCGCTACCCGCATCAGTTCTCGGGCGGCCAGCGCCAGCGCGTCGCCATCGCGCGGGCCCTGGCGATGCAGCCGGACGTGGTCGTCTGCGACGAGCCGGTCGCCTCGCTCGACGTCTCGATCCAGGCGCAGATCATCAACCTGCTGATCAGGCTCCGGCAGGAACTCGACCTGACGCTGATCTTCATCTCGCACGACCTCTCGGTCGTCCGCCATCTCTGCGACCGGGTCGCCATCATGTATCGCGGCAGGATCGTGGAGAGCGGCCCGGCCGGCGAGGTCTACGACCATCCGCAGCACGACTACACCAAGCGCCTGCTCGCCGCCGTGCCGGTTCTGCCGGGCGCCGCCACCATCTGAGGAGAGCGACGATGAGCGATAGCGAACTTCTGCCCTGGCAATGGCCGGAAGAGGTCTGGCGCGGCAAGGTCGAGCAGGTGCGTGCCGGCCGCAATCTCAAGCCGGCGAAATGGAAGAATGGCGCCCGCTGCGCCGTGGCGCTGTCCTTCGACGTCGACCACGAGACCAACGAGCTGCGCGACGGCGGCAAGTCGGTCGGCCGCCTGTCATGGGGGCAGTACGGCAATCGCGTCGGCGTGCCGCGCATCCTCGATCTTCTGAAGCGGCAGGACATCAAGGCCAGTTTCTTCGTGCCAGCCGTCACCGCGCTGCTCTATCCCGAAGAGCAGCGGCGCATCATCGGCGAAGGCCACGAGATCGGCCTCCATGGCTGGATCCACGAGGTCAATACGGCCGTGCCGCCGGCGAACGAGCGCGAGCTGCACCTGCGCTCGGCCGACACGCTGGAGAAGATCACCGGTATCCGCCCGGTCGGCATGCGCACCCCGTCCTGGGATTTCTCCGACGTGACGCTGTCGATCGAGCGCGAGCTCGGGCTGCTCTACGATTCCTCGCTCTTCGCCGATGACGACCCCTATGAGATCGTCGAGAAGGGCGAGCCGACCGGCATCGTCGAGCTGCCGGTCGAGTGGATCCGCGACGACGCGCCCTATCTCAGCATGAACCGCTTCCAGGCACTCAGGCCCTACACGCCGCCGGAAGCGGTCTTCGACATCTTCCGCCGCGAATTCGAGGGCGCCCATGCCGAGGGCGGGCTCTTCCTGCTCACGATGCATCCGCATGTCATCACCTATCGCTCGCGCTTCTGGATTCTCGAGGAGCTGGTCCGGCTGGCCAAGGCGAAGGGCGACTGCTGGTTCGCCACGCATGCCGAGATCGCGGCCTATGTGAAGGCCGAGGCTGGCCTCTGAAACGCCGGGGGCGGGGGAACCACTGCCCGATTCTCGCCGTTTTCGCTTCATCAGGGGTTCAGGCCGCAGCCGGCCTGATGCCCCGATGTTGAAACGAAGAACGGAAATTGCAATGCGCACGAAACGCTGGCTGCTGGTCGGAACCGTCCTGCCGGCCCTCGTCCTGTCGCAAGCGGGGCAGGCTTTCGCCGAAGCCGGATATCGGTTGGCCCAAGCCCCTGCCGCCGGCGACGACCAGCCGGGCCAGGGTCCGCGCCAGCGTCAGCCCGGCGCGCAGCCCGGCCAGCAGCGCGGCCCGGAGCGCCCGACGCCTCCGGGTGCGC
>NZ_JBIWYK010000013.1:0-17780 GCF_044752385.1 Allobosea sp. CER48
GTGGTGAGCGGGGAGGGGCGATCGCGCTCCTCTTGAAGCAGGGCTCCCGCTTCGCCATATCTTGAGCAAGCGAAAGGGTTCGCCTTTCGCCTGCGGGATGCTGCCAGTGGCGGGTCCCGATATTCGTGAGGCGCCTTTCGAGGGCCTGTTGAGATGACGCGTACGCCTAGCCTGTCCCACCCGTTCCTGCTCGGCTTCGACGATATCGAGCGTGCGCTCGACCGCGTCGCCAAGGGCGCGAGCGAGGGTTACCCGCCCTACAATATCGAGCGGCTGCCCCGGACGGAGGACGAGCCTGATCGTCTGCGCATCACGCTGGCCGTTGCGGGCTTCGCTCGCGAGCAGCTCGAGATCACGCTGGAGGAGAACCAGCTAACGATCCGCGGCCGCCAGAGCGACGACAAGAACCGGCAGTTCCTGCATCGCGGTATCGCCGCCCGTCAGTTCCAGCGCAGCTTTCTGCTGGCCGACGGCATGCAGGTGCTTGGCGCCGATCTGTCGAACGGCCTGCTCGCGATTGATCTCGTCAGGCCGGAACCGGAACGGCTCATCCGGCGTATCGATATCATGAGCCGAGAGTAGAGGACGGTCACCGTCCAGCTTTGAAGGATGCGTCCGCGGTTTTTCGCATCTGTTCATAATTGAAGGCGCAGTATCAGAACCGCATTCGCACTGCTCTGAAGGAGGGCGCGATGAAACAAGACAGGAACCTGATCCAGATCAACCCGCTGACCCCTGCGGAATTCGCCGCTCTCGGCACGGGCGAGGTCGCCTACCTGAAGTCGATGACCTCCGACGAGCTGATGCGGATTTTCCCGCAGGCTCCGAAGATCGAGTCCGGCCTGCAGCTCTTCACCCTGCTTTCGGCCGACGGCGCGCCGATCCTCGTCACGGATTCGCGGGAGGCTGCCACGGCCAACGCCTGGGAGCACGATCTCAAGATGGTCAGCGTCCACTGACGCTGGCTCCTGCCGCCCGCCTCAGGGCGCGGTCGCCATCCCGGCGACCGCCGATTGCAGCCTCACAATATCCTCGGGTGTGGACAGGCGGTGATCGCCGTCCTTGATCAAGGTCAGGACGACGGGATCGCCGCTGAGATGCTCGACCAGCTTCAGCGCCTGCCGCCAGGGCACGTCGGGGTCGCGCATGCCCTGCAGGATATGCACGGGGCAGCCGGCCTTGATCTCGCCGCCGAACATCAGGTGCTTGCGCCCGTCCTCGATCAGGGCACGGGTGATCGGCGTAGGATCGGGTGAATACTCGGAAGGGCGCTGCCAGACACCTTCGTCGAGGATCGCGCGGCGGATCGCGTCGGGCATCTGCGCCCACATCAGCTCCTCCGAGAAGTCGACGGCGGGGGCGATCAGGACGAGCCCGGCCGGCTGCAGCGGGGTGCCGAACAGACGGCGCGCCGCCAGTAGCGCGATCCAGCCACCCATCGAGGATCCGACCAGTACCGGGCGTTGCCGGCACTGGCTCCGGATCGTCGAAATGGCGTCCGCCAGCCAGTCCGACAGGGTGAAGCTGGCGAAATCGCCTTCGCTCTCGCCATGGCCGCCATAATCGAAGCGCAGATAGGAGCGTCCCGCATCCCGGGCCCATTCGGCAAGCGCCTCGGCCTTGGTCGCGCGCATGTCGGAGCGGAATCCGCCGAGCCAGACCACCGGCGCCCCCGCGCCGTCCTGAGAGAGATAGGCGAGGCGGCGCTGCGCGGAGCCTTCTCCGACATCGAGCCATTGCGGCGGCTGGCGCTCCAAGGCAAATCTCCTGTGGCGAATCGCACGGCCGCGGCGATTAGAGGCTGCGGCAACCATCCGATAGGGGCATATTCGCCCCGACCAACGAAAGTCCAGACCATAGCGAGCATGTCCTTCAAGCCGGGTGCCCATCTTTCGCTGCCTTCGACCGAAACGCACCCGCTGGCGGGGCGGACGATCCTGCAGATCATCCCCGAACTCGAGGCCGGTGGTGCCGAGCGCACCGCGGTCGATATCGCCAAGGGGCTGACCGATGCAGGCGCCCGCGCGCTGGTCGCGACCGAGGGTGGGCGCCTCGTCGCCGAACTGCAGGCCAAGGGCGGCGTCTGGCTGCCTTTCCCGGCCGCCTCGAAGAACCCGATCGCGATGGCGCTCAACATCCGCAAGCTCGTGCTGCTCTGCCGGCAGGAGGGGGTGGAACTGATCCATGCCCGTTCGCGCGCGCCGGCCTGGGTTGCGCTCGGCGCGGCGCGGCTGCTGAAGCTGCCCTTCGTCACGACCTATCACGGCTCCTACAACAGCCGTTCCGCGGTGAAGACGCTCTATAATTCGGTGATGACGCGCGGCGACATCGTCATCGCCAACTCGAACTACACGGCCGAACTGATTCTTTCGAAGCACCCGGCCGCCCGCGAGCGGATCAGGGTGGTCAATCGCGGCACCAATTTCTCGGCCTTTGCGCCGGCGGCGGTCGGCGCCGAGCGCGTCCAGGCGCTGCGCAAGGCCTGGGGCGTCGAGCCGCATCAGCGCATCGTGCTGCTGCCGGGCCGCCTGACCAACTGGAAGGGCCAGCGCGTGCTGATCGAGGCGGCGCGCCTGATGCGCGATGGCGGCGATGCCGACACCGCCTTCATCCTCGCCGGCGACGCGCAGGGGCGGGACGGCTACGTCAAGGAGCTCGACCAGCTGGTCGCCAAGGCCGGACTGGAAGGCAGGGTCCGGCGCGTCGGCCACTGCACCGACATGCCGGCGGCGATGCTCTCGGCCGCGGTCGTCGCCGTGCCCTCGACCGAGCCGGAGGCCTTCGGGCGAGTCGCGGTGGAGGCGCAGGCGATGGGCGCCCCCGTCGTGGTCTCCGATCTCGGCGCCGTGCCGGAGACGGTGCTGGCGCCCCCGCAGGTCAACCCCGGCGAGCGCACCGGCTGGCGCGTTCCGCCGGGAGACGCGGCCGCGCTGGCCGCCGGGCTTGCCGAAGCGCTGGCGCTGCGGCCCTCCGCGCGCGATGCTCTGGCACGGCGCGCGCGCGAGCATGTCGAGAAGCACTTTTCGCTGGAAGCGATGGTCGCGGAAACCCTCGACGTCTATTGTGCGTTGCTGGAGCGCTGAGGCGACAAGGCGGAGGCGAATGCCTGCCGCAGCGGCGTCATGCATTGACATCGCGCATCTTTGTGCAATGTGTCTGAACCAACGGCGCGAGGAGCGCCAAATACAGGAGAATACCCCATTCGTCGTCCTTACCGCGCTGCCCCGGCCCCGACCAAGGAAGGCCCCCGCTCGAACCGCGACATCCGCGGCGTCCGCGAGGTACAGCTCATTGACGATACCGGCGCCAACCGTGGCGTGGTCTCGTTCTTCGAGGCGCTGAAGATCGCCGAGGATGCCGGTCTCGACCTGGTCGAGATCGCCCCGAATTCCGTGCCGCCCGTCTGCAAGATCCTCGATTACGGCCGCTTCCGCTTCCTTGAGCAGAAGAAGGCTTCGGAGGCGCGCAAGAAGCAGCGCACCATCGAAATCAAGGAAATCAAGCTCCGTCCCGGCATCGACAAGCACGATTACGACGTGAAGATGAAGGCCATGCACGGCTTCTTCGAGGAAGGCGACAAGGTGAAGGTCACCCTGCGCTTCCGCGGCCGCGAAATGGCGCATCAGGACCTCGGCGTGAAGGTGCTCGAACGTGTCAAGGTCGACACGGCCGAAGTCGCCAAGGTCGAGAGCGACTGGCAGCTCGAAGGCCGCCAGATGGTGATGGTGCTCGCCCCGCGCTGAGGCGCGAGCGCTTCCGATCATGTTCGGATCGAGAAATGGGGCGCCTCTGGCGCCCTTTTTCATGCCGGCCGAAGGCCTCTCACGCGAAGCGGGATCCGGTCTGCGAGAAGCGAATGCGCCAGTGGCAGGGCACTAGCGCCGCAGCCCTTTGAGCATCGCGTCGAAGGCGTCGGTCGCCGCCTGCAGGGCTGCCTCCGGCTCCGGCGCATGGGCTATCCACTGCGCCGCATGCTGCGTCGCTCCGACGATCAGCCGCGCGATGGCCTCCGGGTCGAGCGGCGCCAGCACGCCGTCGGCGACGAGTTCGCCCAGCCCCCGGGTCATCATGTGGATGCAGTCGTTCTGGATCGGCCAGTTCCAGGGATCGCCGAGCACGGCGGGGCCGTCGCGCAGGACGATGCGCTGGATCTCCGGTTCCAGCGCCATCGCGAGATAGGCGATGCATTCGTCGCGAAGCCGGTCCAGCGATCATCGGCACTGGCCGAGACGGCGCGCAGCCGCACCGTCATTTCCGCATCGATCTGGTCGAGGACGGCGGCAAACAGGCCCTTCTTGTCGCCGAAATGATGATAGAGCGCGCCGCGGGTAAGACCCGCCGCAGCGGTCAGCTCGTCCATCGATGCGTCGGCATAGCCGGTCGTGCCGAACGCCGCGCGCGCGGCGGCGATCAGGCTGGCGCGGGTTTCCGCGATCATGTCGGAGCGAAGCCTGCGAGCCATCACATCCCTTTCACATACGTCGCGTATGTTAATTGACATACGCGACGTATGCAATTACCCATTCGCATACGCGGCGTATGTCCGCCTCCCTCGGGACAGATCATGCCTAACCCCTATCGTGAGATCTTTCGCGCGCCGGGTGCGCTCGCCTTTTCGTCCGCGGCCTTTGTCGCGCGCCTGCCGGCTTCGATGGTCGGCCTCGGCATCGTCACGATGCTGTCGGAGCGGCGCGGGGAGTACGCCATCGCAGGTGCCGTCGCGGCCGTCTTCGCGCTGTCCTCTGCCCTGATCACGCCACAGGTGTCACGGCTCGTCGATCGCCATGGCCAAAGCCGCATCCTGATGCCCGCCGCCGGGGCAGGAGCGCTCGCGCTGGGCGGCCTGATGCTGTCGACATGGGCGGGGGCGCCGAGCTGGCTGCTGTTCGTCTTTGCGTTGCTCGCCGGCGTGCTGCCGAGCATCGGCGCAATGGTGCGGGCGCGCTGGACCGAGCTCTATCGCGACACGCCGCAGTTGCGTACGGCCTTCGCCTTCGAATCGGTGGTCGACGAGCTCATCTTCATCATCGGCCCGATCGTCGCGATCGGGCTGAGCGTCGGCCTGTTTCCCGAGGCCGGGCCGCTGGCCGCCCTGATCTTCCTCGTCGTCGGCGTGCCCCTGCTTTGTGCGCAGCGGCGGACCGAGCCGCCGGTGCGTGCCCCCGTCGCGGGCGTTGAAACCTCGGTCATCCGGGTCGGCGGCGTCCAGATCGTCGTGCTCGCCATGATCGCGATCGGCGCGATCTTCGGCACGGCAGAGATCACCGCCGTGGCCTTCGCGGAGGCGCAGGGCCAGAAAGCTGCCGCGAGCCTGCCTCTCGCTGTCTATGCGACCGGCTCGCTGCTCGTCGGCCTCGTCTTCGGGACGTTGAGGCTCAAGGCTTCGCTCGCCATGCAGTTCCTCGCGGCGATCGCGCTGGCTGCGGCGACCACCTTGCCGTTGCTGGCGGTGACCGGGCTCGCCTCGCTGGCTCTGGTCTTCTTCATGGCTGGCGCCGCGGTCTCGCCGACGATCATCATCGCCATGGGGCTCGTCGAGCGCCTGGTGCCGGCCCGACAGCTCACCGAGGGCATGACCTGGGCCATTACCGGGATCAATATCGGCATGGCCGCCGGCGCTTCGGCCGCCGGTGTCCTGATCGACGCCTACGGTGCCCAGAGCGGCTTCTGGATTTCGGTGGGGGCGGGCGTTGCTGCGCTGCTGGTGGTGCTTGTCGGCTACACCCGCCTGCTCGGCGCGCGCAGCGAAGCATTGCTCTGCGAAGCCGCCTGAACAAAAAGGGCCGCTCCCCGAAAGGAACGGCCCTGGTTTCAGCTGAAGTGTCGGTTCAGCGGATCGGCGGGCCGTATTGCAGGCCGCCCTGCGTCCACAGCTTGTTGACGCCGCGCGGCAGGGGATTGCTGGTCGTCGCGCCGAAATGGCGGTCGAAGCTCTCCCCGTAATTGCCGACGGCCTTGATGATGCGCACCACCCAGTCGTTGGTCAGGCCGAGGCCTTCGCCGAACTTGCCCTCGGCGCCGAGCATGCGGCGGACTTCCGGGTTCTGCGAGGTCTTCGCCAGTTCCTCGACATTGGCCTGGGTGACGCCGAGCTCCTCGGCATTGATCGTCGCGATCACGGTCCAGCGCACGAGGTCGAACCAGGCCGGGTCGTTCTTGCGCACCCAGGGGCCGAGCGGCTCCTTGGAGATGACCTCCTGCAGCAGCAGGTGCTCCGAAGGGTCCTTCAGCCTGCCGCGCGTGCCGGCAAGCGCCGAGAGGTCGGTGGTGTAGGCGTCGCAGCGGCCGGCCTCGTAGGCCTGCACCGTGTCCTCCAGCGTCGCGAAGGCGACCGTCTCGAACTTGATGCCGTGGGTGCGGCCGTAATCGGCGAGGTTGAGTTCGGTGGTGGTGCCCTGCGCGACGCAGATCGAGGCGCCGTTGAGATCCTTGACCGTGTTCACGCCGAGCTTCTTGCGGACGATGAAGCCCTGGCCGTCATAATAGTTGACGATGGTGAAGCTGACGCCCTGGCCGATGTCGCGGCCCAGCGACCAGGTCGTGGTGCGGGCGAGCACATCGATCTCGCCGGACTGCAGCGCGACGAGGCGGTTCTTGCTCGACAGCGACAGATAGCTCGCCTTGTTCGGGTCCCCGAAGATCGCCGCCGCCAGCGCACGGCAGACGTCGGTGTCGAAGCCCTGCCAGACGCCGTTCTTGTCCTGGAGCGAGAAGCCGGGCACGCCTTCGCTGGTGCCGCAGATGATGTTGCCGCGCGCCTTGATCTTGTCGAGGGTCGACTGGGCAAGCGCAGGGGCCGAGGCGGCGGCCGTCAGGGCAAGGCCTGCGGCGAGGCTGAGCAGAAGTTTCTTCACGGGGGATCTCCAGACGCGGAACGCGCCTGTTGACCTTACGTCGTGACAATCGTTTGAAGGAAGTGCCCGGTTTGCTGCTGCTTTTCGCGGCAGCCTCCCGAGGCATTGCCGGCTTCGCACTTGCAAGAGCCGCCATTTTCTGCGATAGGCCCGGCCTTCGATCGCCCGGCTGATAAGGGCTGCCGTGGCGGTCGTGCTTTGCTTCCTGAAAGCAAGACATTGGCAACGCGTTCAAAAGACGCGCGGCCTCGACCATTGAGGAGCTGAAATGCCCAAGATCAAGACGAAATCGGCCGCCAAAAAGCGGTTCAAGATCACCGGTACCGGCAAGGTGCTCTACGCCCAGGCCGGCAAGCGTCACGGGATGATCAAGCGGACCAACAAGCAGATCCGCAATCACCGCGGCACCACCACCCTCTTCGAGGGCGATGCTGCCAACGTGAAGAAGTACTTCCTCCCCAACGGCTGACGCCACCTGAGATTCCGGAGATCATGACATGGCTCGCGTGAAACGGGGCGTTACCGCCCACGCCAAGCACAAGAAGACGCTGAAGGCCGCCAAGGGCTTCTATGGCCGCCGCAAGAACACGATCCGCGCCGCCAAGGCGGCCGTCGATCGGTCGATGCAGTACGCCTATCGCGACCGCAAGAACAAGAAGCGCTCGTTCCGCGCTCTCTGGATCCAGCGTCTCAACGCTGCGGTGCGTGAGCACGGCCTGACCTATTCGGTCTTCATCGGCGGCCTGATCAAGGCCGGCATCGAGCTCGACCGCAAGACCCTCTCGGCCATGGCCATCGACGACGCCGCTTCGTTCGCTGCGGTTGTCGAGACGGTCAAGGGCGCGCTCGGCGCGCAGGCCCAGGCCGCCTGAGCGGACCGGCATTGCTGAATTGGAGAAGGCCGGCGGTGACGCCGGCCTTTTTCTTTGCGCTGCCCCCGCCGTCATTCTCGCGTCGCGCGGACTCGCGAATCTCGCGCCGAAAAGGCGAGGACAGCGCGGGGAACCCTCTCCCGGAGGGAAAGGGCAGGGTGAGGGGCGGACCGTGGAAAGTGAGGCGGAGACCTGACCGGTACGTCGATGAGGTCGCGCCTCGCTGTTGGGGCTCTACGTCTGTACGCTGCCGTTCTTCGGCGGGTTCCAGCTCTCTCCCGCGCCGGCGACGATGCATTCATAGGCCTGCTCGGGTGTGTCGGCGTAGCGGAACAGCTTCAAATCCTCCGGGCGGATGAAGCCGGCGGCCTCCATCCGGTCGAGGTTGAGCAGGCCCTGCCAGAAGCTGGAATCGTAGAGCACGATCGGCACCGGCCCCATCTTGCCGGTCTGCACCAGCGTCATGATCTCGAACAGCTCGTCCAGCGTGCCGAAGCCGCCGGGGAAGACGACCAACGCGGCCGCCCGCATCGCCAGATGCATCTTGCGCATCGCGAAATAGTGGAAGCGGAAGGTCAGGTCCGGCGTCGACCAGGCATTCGGCTCCTGCTCATGCGGCAGGGTGATGTTGAAGCCGATCGAGATCGCGCCGGCTTCGGTGGCGCCGCGATTGGCGGCTTCCATGATGCCGGGGCCGCCGCCGGTGGCGATGACGTGATGGCGGCCGGCCTCTCCGTCTCGCAATGCGCCGCCACGCTCCGAGGCGATGCGGCCGAATTCGCGCGCAGCCTCGTACCAGGGATTGCCCTCGCGTACGCGCGCCGAGCCGAAGACGACGATGGTCGAGACGACGCCGCGCGCCCTGAGATGGTCCTCCGCCTTCTGGTACTCCAGCATGAAGCGGATGCCGCGGGTCGAATCGCCGAGCAGGAAATCGCGGTCGAGCGCGGCCAGCCGGTAGGACGGCGAGTCCTTCTGATGGGTATTGTCGGGCACGGCATCCTCCTGCATCGGCATGGGCGAAGCTAAGCCGGTTCGGCAAAGCGTCGCTTCGCTCTGGCATAACCCGGCCGTTCCCGCTAGAACGCGGCCGTTCCCACGCCTTCAGATGCTTGCGACCCATTCATGACCGATATCGCCACCCTGGAACGCGACGTCCTCGCCGCGATCGACACTGCCGCCGATGAAGCCGCCGTCGAGGATGTGCGCATCGCCGCGCTCGGCAAATCCGGCTCGATCTCGGCGCTCTTGAAGACGCTGGGCGCGATGACGCCCGACGAGCGCAAGGAGAAGGGGCCGCAGATCAACGGCCTGCGCGACCGGGTTCAGACCGCGATCGCCGCTCGCAAGGAGGCGCTGGGCGAGGCGGCTCTCGAGGCCAGACTGGCCTCCGAGCGCGTCGACGTGTCGCTGCCCGTGCAGGACGGGCCGGAGGCGCGCGGCCGCATCCACCCGATCAGCCAGGTCATCGACGAGATCACCGCGATCTTCGGCGACATGGGCTTCGCCATCGCCGAGGGGCCGGATGTCGAGACCGACGACCTCAACTTCACCAAGCTGAACTTCCCGGTCGGCCACCCCGCCCGCGAGATGCACGACACCTTCTTCTTCGCGCCGGACGCCAATGGCGAGCGCAAGCTGCTGCGCACCCACACCTCTCCGGTGCAGGTCCGCACCATGCTGGCGCAGGAGCCGCCGATCCGCGTGATCTGCCCAGGCCGGACCTATCGCAACGATTCCGACCAGACCCACACCCCGATGTTCCATCAGGTCGAGGGTCTGGTCATCGACAAGTCGGCCAATCTCGGCCACCTCAAGTGGATCCTGGAAGAGTTCTGCAAGTCGTTCTTCGAGATCGACGACGTGAAGATGCGCTTCCGCCCGTCCTTCTTCCCTTTCACCGAGCCCTCGATGGAGGTCGACATCCAGTGCTCGCGCAAGGGCGGCGAAATCCGCTTCGGCGAGGGCGAGGACTGGCTGGAAATCCTCGGCTGCGGCATGGTCCACCCGAACGTGCTGCGCAATTGCGGGCTCGACCCGGAAGTCTATCAGGGCTTCGCCTGGGGCATGGGCATCGACCGCATCGCCATGCTGAAATATGGCATGCCGGATCTGCGCCCCTTCTTCGAGGCCGATGTGCGTTGGCTCGCCCATTACGGCTTCCGTCCGCTCGACCTGCCGACGCTGACGGGCGGCCTCTCCTCATGATGCCACGGGCCGGGCAGGGGAGGGCGCGATGACGCCTGCGGGCTGGGCGGCGGCGATCGCCGTGCTGCTGGTCGCGATGAACCTGGTCAGCCAGGCCATCGCGCTTTGGCGGCTGCGCCGGCCCATGCAGCGCTCGGCCCTGCTTGCCGAGCTGCCGCCCGTCACCATCGTTCGGCCGGTGCGCGGCATCGAGGCCTTCAGTCGCGAGACGGCGGTCTCGGGCCTCGAACTCGACTATCCCCGCTACGGCACGATCTTCTGCGTCGCCGACGCGCATGACCCGATCGTCCCGCTGATCGAGGAATTGATCGGCATCTATGGCGCCGGCAAGGTCCGGCTGATCGTCGGCGACGTCCCGGTCAGCGCCAATCCCAAGCTCAACAACTGCGTCCGGGGTTGGGAGGAGGCGACGACCGACTGGGTCATCCTCGCCGATTCCAACGTGCTGATGCCGAAGGATTATATCCAGCGCATGCTGGCCGCCTGGCAGCCGACGACCGGCCTCGTCTGCTCGACGCCGGCCGGTTCCCGACCTCTGTGTTTCGGCGCCGAAGTCGAATGCGCCTTCCTCAACGCCTTCCAGGCGCGCTGGCAATATGTCGGCGAGGCACTGGGCCTCGGCTTCGCGCAGGGCAAGTCGATGCTCTGGAACAAGCCCTTCCTCGACGCCAATGGCGGCATCGCCGCGCTCGGCGCCGAGATTGCCGAAGACGCCGCCTCGACCAAGCTGGTGCGCAATACCGGCCGGCAGGTTCATCTCGTCGGCCAGCCCTTCGAGCAGCCGCTTGGCCGGCGCCGATTGAGGGACGTCGTTCAGCGCCAGTTCCGCTGGGCGCGCTTGCGGCGCGTCACCTTCCTGCCGTTCTTCGTGCTGGAGGTCCTCTCCACCCCATTCCTCGCCGCCTTGCTGGCCGCCCTCGGTGCTCCTGCCCTGGGGATGTCGACCTGGACGGCGCCGTTGCTGGTGCTGCTCGTCTGGTATGCCGGAGACATCCTGCTTTCCGCGGCTGTCGGCTGGTTCCTGAACTGGCGTTCGCCGCTGGCCATGCTCGTCCGCGACATCGCCTTCCCCGGCGTCTGGGCCTATGCCTTCGTCGGCGGCGAGGTGAGCTGGCGCGGCAATGCGATGAGGATCCGCACGGATGGCGCCAACGAGCTCAACGACGCGGCCCCGACCTTGTCGGCGGCCAACGCGAAGATTCCCGACTGATCCGAAGATACTGACCCGATAGCCCGATGAAATTCACGATCTCCTGGCTCAAAGAGCACCTCGACACCGACGCCTCCGTTGCGGAGATCGCCGAGACCCTGACCCGCGTCGGCCTCGAGGTCGAGGCGATCGAGGATCGCGCCGCCGCGCTGTCCGCCTTCACCATCGCCTATGTCATCGAGGCGAAGCAGCATCCGAATGCGGATCGCCTGCGCGTCTGCATGGTCGATACCGGTGCTGGCGAGCCCGTGCAGGTCGTCTGCGGCGCGCCGAATGCCCGCACCGGCATGAAGGGCGTGTTCTCGCCGCCGGGCAGCTACATCCCCGGCAAGAAGGTCACGCTCGGCAAGGGCGTGATCCGCGGCATCGAGTCCAACGGCATGCTCGTCTCCGAAGCCGAGCTCGAGCTCTCCGAGGATCATGACGGCATCATCGAGTTGCCGGACGACGCGCCGGTCGGCCAGCCCTATGCGACCTATGCCGGGCTGGACGATGCCGTGATCGAGATCGCGGTGACGCCGAACCGGGCTGACGCGCTCGGCGTCGCCGGCATTGCCCGCGATCTCGCCGCCGCCGGCCTCGGCACGCTCAAGGCGCCGGCGATCCAGCCGGTGCGCGGCTCATTCCCGTGCCCGGTCAAGGTCACGCTCGACTTCGCCGATGAAGACAGGAATCTCTGCCCGGCCTTCGCGCTGCGCCTCGTGCGCGGTGTCAAGAACGGTCCCTCGCCGGACTGGCTGCAAGCGCGGCTGCGGGCCGTGGGCCTGCGCCCGATCAATGCGCTGGTCGACATCACCAATTTCATGACGCTCGACCGCAACCGGCCGCTGCACGTCTTCGATGCCGACAAGGTAAAGGGCAACCTCACCGTCCGCCGGGCCAGGACTGGCGAGACCATCCTCGCCCTCGACGGCAAGACCTATACGCTCACCGACGAGCAGGTCGTGATCGCCGACGAGCACGGTGTCGAATCGCTCGCCGGCATCATGGGCGGCGAGGCCTCGGGCAGCAGCGAGACGACGACCGACGTGCTGATCGAGAGCGCGCTCTGGGATCCGCTCAACATCGCCCGCTCGGGCCGCGCGCTCGGCATCAACTCGGATGCGCGCTATCGCTTCGAGCGCGGCGTCGACCCCGCATTCGCCCGGCCGGGCCTCGACCTCGCGACCGCGCTGGTGATCGAGCTCTGCGGCGGTGAGGCTTCCGAGATCGAATTCGCGGGCGAACTGCCGGACCGCCCCGTCGCGATCGACTTCCCCTGGTCCGAGGTCAGGCGCCTCACCGGCCTCGAACTGCCTCAGGCGGAGATGAAGCAGGCGCTCACCTCGCTCGGCTTCGACGTCGCGGGCGCGGGCGAACGGGTCATGGTCGCGCCGCCGTCCTGGCGCGCCGATGTCGGCGGCAAGGCCGATCTCGTCGAGGAGATCGTCCGCATCGCCGGGCTCGACCGCGTCGCCTCGACGCCGCTGCCCCGCATCAAGGGCGAGGTCGTCAAGCCGGTCCTCACCCTGCTGCAGAAGCGCACGCGCCTCGCCAAGCGCACGCTCGCGAGCCGCGGCCTCGTCGAGGCCGTGACCTGGTCCTTCATCTCGCACGATCAGGCCAAGCTCTTCGGCGGCGGGTCGCCCACGCTCGCCCTCGCCAACCCGATCGCAGCCGATCTCTCGGATATGCGGCCCTCGCTGCTGCCTGGGCTGATCCGTTCGGCGCAGACCAATGCCGATCGCGGCTTCCCCGATGTCGCGCTGTTCGAGGTCGGCCAGGTCTTCAAGAGCGACGAGCCGGACGGGCAGCTGATCGCCGCCGCCGGCCTGCGTCGCGGCACCGCTCGTCTCGACGGCATCGGCCGTCGCTGGGATGGCGGCGCGAAGACTGTCGACGTGTTCGACGCCAAGGCCGATGTGCTCGGCCTGCTCTCCGGTCTCGGCATCCCGACCGGTGGTCTCCAGATCGTCGCGGGCGGCCCGGCCTGGGCCCATCCCGGCCGCTCGGCCACGCTGCAGTTTGGGCCCAAGGGCGTAATCGGCGCCTTCGGCGAGGTCCACCCGCGCATCCTCAAGGCGCTCGACGTCAAGGGGCCGCTGGTCGCCTTCGAGATCCATCTCGATGCGCTGCCGCTGCCCAAGGCCAAGCCGACCAAGGTCAAGCCGAAGCTCGCACTGTCCGATTTCCAGCCGGTGACGCGCGATTTCGCCTTCATCGTCGACAAGGCGGTGGCGGCCGGCGACATGGTCAAGACGGCGCAGGGCGCCGACCGGGCCCTGATCGCGAATGTCGGCGTCTTCGATCTCTACGAAGGGCCGGGCGTCGATGCCGGGAAGAAGTCGGTCGCGCTCGCCGTGACGCTGCAGCCGACCGAGAAGACGCTGACCGAGGCCGAGATCGAGGCCGTCGGCGCCAAGATCGTTGCCGAGATCGGCAAGCGCTACGGGGCGACGCTGCGCGGCTGAGGGCGCTTTGTCGTCATGGTCGGGCTTGCCCCGACCATGACGTCACCCGGGCCACGCGGTGTTCAAGACATGGATGCTCGCCCCCACGGCGAGCATGACGGGGCGGATCGCGCGCCTGCTCCAGCCAGGGCCCTTTCCACCATTGATCAGGATTATGTAATAATCCGCGAAAGAAATCCCTGAGCATTCAGGGTATCGGCTGACGCATTCTTGCATCGCCGCGGTCCTATGAGCCTCACCGAACGTCCGGTCACGGACAATCTGTTTCCCGGTTTTCGCCTCCTCGACGTCGAGACGCCGGGCGCGCGCATCCGTGTCCGCACGGGCGGACAGGGGCCGGCGCTCCTGCTGCTGCATGGCTATCCGCAGACCCATGTGATGTGGCGCCGGGTTGCCCCGCTGCTCGCGCCGCATTTCACGCTGATCTGTCCGGACCTGCGCGGCTACGGCGATTCCGCGAAGCCGCCGAGCGACGCCGAGCACGCGCCCTATTCGAAACGCGCCATGGCGCAGGACATGGCCGGGGTCATGAGCGCGCTGGGGCATGGGCGCTTCTTCGTCGGCTCGCATGATCGCGGCGCCCGCGTCGCGCACCGTCTGGCGCTCGACCATGGCGAGCGCGTGCTCAAGCTTGCGACCCTCGACATCGCCCCGACGCGCGAGATGTATCGCGATACCACCGATGCCTTCGCCCGCGGCTACTGGCACTGGTTCTTCCTGATTCAGCCGGCGCCGATGCCGGAGCGCATGATCGAGAGCGATCCGGACTTCTACTGGACGAGCCGGCGCGCCTCGGACATGCGGCTCTTCGAGCCGGAGGCGCTGCAGGAATATCTCCGCTGCTTCCGCGATCCCGCGATGATCCATGCGAGCTGCGAGGACTATCGGGCGGCCGCGACGATCGATATCGCCCATGACGATGCCGATGGCGGCCGGAAGCTCGCATCTCCGCTCCTGGCGCTGTGGGGCGAGCGCGGCATCATCGGCAAATGTTTCGATCCGCTGGCGCTGTGGCGTGAGCGCGCGCAGGATGTGCGCGGCCACGCCCTGCCGGGCGGCCATTATCTCGCGGAGGAGGTCCCTGATCTCGTCGCCGCGGAGTTCAGGGCTTTCTTCGGAGAAATCGCATGACCGGGACCAATCGCGTCTATCGTATCGCCGTGATCCCCGGCGACGGCATCGGCAAGGAGGTCATGCCCGAGGGTCTGCGCGTGCTCGAGGCGGCCTCGAAGAAGTTCGGTTTCGAACTGCGCCTCGACGAGTTCGATTTCTCCTCCTGCGACTATCACGCCAGGCACGGCAAGATGCTGCCGGATGACTGGAAGGAAAAGATCGGCGGCCACGATGCGATCTATTTCGGCGCCGTCGGCATGCCGGCCCAGGTGCCGGACCACATCTCGCTCTGGGGCTCGCTCCTGCTGTTCCGGCGCGAATTCGACCAGTACGTCAACCTCCGCCCCGTGCGCCTGATGCCGGGCGTGCCCGGCCCGCTCGCCAACCGCAAGCCGGGCGATATCGATTTCTTCGTGGTCCGCGAGAACACCGAGGGTGAATACTCCTCGGTCGGCGGGCGCATGTATGCCGGCACCGAGCGCGAGATCGTCATCCAGGAGACGGTGATGAGCCGCGTCGGCGTCGATCGCGTGCTGAAATACGCCTTCGAACTCGCGCAGCGCCGGCCGCGCAGGAAGCTGACCTCGGCCACAAAGTCGAACGGCATCTCGATCACCATGCCCTACTGGGACGAGAGGGTGAAGGAGATGGCGAGGAACTATCCGGATGTCGCCGTCGACCAGTACCATATCGACATCCTGACCGCGCATTTCGTGCTCAATCCCGACCGTTTCGACGTGGTCGTCGCCTCCAACCTCTTCGGCGACATCCTCTCCGATCTCGGCCCGGCCTGCACGGGCACGATTGGCATTGCGCCCTCCGGCAACATCAACCCGACCGGGGACCATCCCTCGCTGTTCGAGCCGGTCCATGGCTCGGCGCCGGATATCGCGGGCAAGGGCATCGCCAACCCCGTCGGCATGATCTGGTCGGGCGCGATGATGCTCGACCATCTCGGCGAGCATGAAGCCGCGAAGGGCATCGAGGCCGCGATCGAGCGGGCACTGGGCGATGCCCGCACGCGCACGCGCGATCTCGGCGGCTCGCTCGGCACGGAAGCGGCCGGCAAGGCTGTTGAACAGGCCCTGTGAGCAGGTGACGATCGCGAGCGCCTGGGAGAAACAGGGCGAGCCCCGGCTGCTTCGGCCGGGATCATGTGGCCGAGAACGGATTTGAGCTCATGGATATTTCGTCGATTTCCATCGTCGATCCCCGGATGTGGGGCAAGCTGGCCGAGATCATCGCCCTCAACATCGTGCTGTCCGGCGACAACGCGGTCGTGATCGCGCTCGCTTGCCGTGCGCTGGCCCCGGCGCAGCGGGCCAAGGGCATCGCGCTCGGCGCCGGCGTCGCCGTCGTCCTGCGCGTCGTCTTCACGGTGCTGATCGCATCGCTGCTCAATGCGCCCTTCCTGCGCATCGTCGGCGCCGGCCTGCTCATCTGGATCGCGGTCAAGCTGATCATCGAGGACGAGGGGCAGGACGAGAGCTCCGTCGCCGCCAGCAGCAAGCTCTGGAAGGCGGTCCAGACCGTGGCGATCGCCGACATCGTCATGAGTCTCGACAACGTGCTGGCCATCGCTGCCGTCGCCAAGGATTCGATTCCGCTGCTGGTCGCCGGCCTCATCATCTCGATTCCGCTGATCGTGCTCGGCGCCTCGCTCATCACCAATCTGCTGACGCGCTTCCCGATCCTGGTCTGGGCCGGCGCGGCGCTGCTGGGCTGGGTTGCGGGCGAGATGTTCGAGAGCGATCCGTGGCTCGCCGGCCAGTTCAGCGCGGAGCTGCTGCACAAGCTCGAATACCCCGCCGCGATCCTGGGCGCGCTGCTCGTGGTCGGCCTCGGCTACCTCATCAAATCGCGCCGGCCAGATCCGGCACACTGACGAACCGCAAAGGGACAACGCAACCGATGGATCTCGCATCATCCGCCTTCTGGACATCGCTGCTCCAGATCATCTGGATCGACCTGCTGCTCTCTGGCGACAACGCGGTGGTGATCGCGCTTGCGGTGCGTTCGCTCCCCGAGAAGCAGCGCAAGGTCGGCATCTGGCTCGGCGCCGGTGCGGCGGTCGGCCTGCGCATCATCTTCGCGGTGGTCGTCAGCTACCTCCTGAACATCCCGTTCCTGAAGGTCGTCGGTGCGCTCCTGCTGTTCTGGATCGCCATCAAGCTCGCCAAGGGTGAGGAAGAAGCGCATGGCGAGATCGCCGCGAGCGACAATCTCTGGAAGGCCGTGCGCACAATCGCCATCGCCGATGCGGTGATGAGCCTCGACAACGTGCTCGCGATCGCCGCGGCGGCCCGCGGTCATTTCGAGCTCTTCGTCTTCGGCCTGCTGCTGACCATCCCGCTGATCATCTTCGGCGCCCGCATGCTGTCGTCGATCCTCGAGCGCTTCCCGATCCTGATCTGGTTCGGCGCCGCGCTGCTCGGCTGGATCGCGGGCGAGATGCTGCTCAGCGACATGGCTGTGATGCAGTGGCTCCAGGCCAACATGCCCAGCTGGGTGCAGAGCGTGCCGGTCTCCGACACGAACCCGGCCGGTCTCCTGCCCGCCAAGGTGCCGTTCTACACCGCAGCGGTACTCGGCGCGGCCTTCGTCTGCATCGTCGGCTACGCTCTCAAGAAGAAGCCCGTCGACCAGCCGGGCTGATCGGGCCGGCTCGGCCGGGCATGACCAACGCGGCGGCCATGATCTCATGGCCGCCGTTTTTCATGGCGCGGAACGATCCGACGGCATCGCCAGTCTGGGACTCGTCGATCACGCCGAAGGCGGTGTCCGACAAAAGCGTTACCGCGAAGCTTTCCGGAGCCCGTCGGAAACCCGTTCCCAGCGCCTTCACATAGGCTTCCTTTGCCGCCCACAGGCGCGCGAAGACGCGGGGGCGAAGCGTGGAGTCGGCCGCGTCGAGGATTGCGCGCTCATCGGGATGCAGCACGTCGAATGGCGGTTCTGCCTGCATGTCGACGCGTTCCACATCGATCCCGACAAGCCCGCGCGCCAGCGCGACGGCGACGATGCCGCCCCGTGTCGCCAGCGAAATGTGAAGGCCTGACGCCGACGGGCCGAC
>NZ_JBIWYK010000014.1:0-16997 GCF_044752385.1 Allobosea sp. CER48
GCCCGCACCGATCGCTCGGAACGGGCCCTTGCGTTCGCGCCGCTAGCGCAGGTCGCTTCAGCGGAACAGCGCCAGAGACTTCGACAGGGTGATCCACACGCCCCAGGCGATCGGCAGGCCGACGATCGCCCAGGCGAGCAGAGCCGTGCCGTCGAAGCCGCCCTTGCCGATGCCGTAGGAACCGTAATGGGCGGCCGCATCGACGCTTGCCGACCGCTTCTGAAGCGCCGCGACCTCGGCATCCTTCATGAACCATTTCGTCGCGACCGGGCGAACCAGCAGGTTGCACAGGAAACCGAGCACCAGCATGCCGGCGAGGATGTACATCGTGCGGTCATAGACCTGCGCGCGCGGCACGCCGGCATTGATCTGCGCTTCGCGGATGTAGTTCACCACGACCGGGCCGATGATGCCGGCCGTCGACCACGCCGTCAGCAGGCGGCCATGGATGGCGCCGACGAACTGCGTGCCGAACATGTCGGCGAGATAGGCCGGCACGGTGGCGAAGCCGCCGCCATACATCGACAGGATGATGCAGAAGAAGCCGACGAAAAGCGCCAGCGATCCGGCATGGGCCGCCCAGGGCGAGAGCGCATAGAGCAGGATGCCGAGCCCGAAGAAGGTCGCGTAGGTCAGCTTGCGGCCGAGCTTGTCCGAGAGCGAGGCCCAGAAGAAGCGCCCGACGATGTTGAAAAGCGAGAGCAGCCCAACGAAGGCCGCGGCGATCGTGGCGATCTGCGTCTTCTGCCCGGCGTCGAGCGCGGCGAAGCCGATCTCGGGCTTGCCGATCAGCGAGCCCGCGAAGATCTCCTGCAGCATCGGCGACGCCATGCCGAGCACGCCGATGCCGGCGGAGACGTTGAGGCAGAGCACCGCCCAGATCAGCCAGAATTGCGGCGTCCTGTGCGCGTTCTTGAGGTGGACATGGCCGGAGGTGATCATGGCGTTCTGCGTCGCCGGCGGGGTCCAGCCCTCGGGGCGCCAGTTCGACGGCGGCACGCGATAGCCGAAGGTGCCGGCCATCATGAAGACGAAGTAGATCGCGGCCATGGCGACGAAGGTCTGCCAGACGCCGACCGAGGCGGGCGTCTTGAAATAGTTCATCAGCATGTCCGCCAGCGGCGAGCCGATCATCGCGCCGCCGCCGAAGCCCATGATCGCCATGCCGGTGGCCATGCCGCGCCGGTCCGGGAACCATTTCACCAGCGTCGAGACCGGCGAGATATAGCCGAGGCCCAGGCCGATGCCGCCGATGACGCCGGAGCCCAGCCACATCATCCAGAGCTGATGCCAGTAGATGCCGAGGGCCGAGATCAGCAGGCCGCCGCACCAGCACAGCGTCGAGACGAAGGCCGCCTTGCGCGGGCCGACGCGCTCGAGCCAGCCGCCCCAGATCGCGGCGGAGGAGCCGAGGAAGACGAAGAACAGCGTGTACATCCAGCCGAGATCCGCGACCTTCCAGTCGCAGGCCGTGGTGAACAGCGAGCCGATCAGGCCGACATCGGCGGCACAGGCGACAGGCTTGGTGATGCCGATCGCCTGGCTGAGCGGCAGCCAGAACACCGAGAAGCCATAGGCCATGCCGATGCAGAGATGGATGCAGAGCGCGGCCGGCGGCACCAGCCAGCGGTTGAAGCCCGGCCTGGCGATGGTTCGTTCGCGGTCGAGCAGGCCAATTCCGCCCCCGACCTCTCCGATATCCTGTGCGACGCTCATTCCCCGTTTCCTTTCCCCATGGCTTCGCCGTTCGGGCCAGGTAGGTTCCCGGCTCGTTGCAACTCGCGATGCACCGCTCTGGCGGCGCCTTGCTTGCTAACCCCCGCGCCCCGGCCTGATCAGCGGCAGGGCGCGCCGCAGCAGGGGCGGGAGGTCCTCCGGACGGGTGGCGAAGGCGGCGAGGAAATCTCCCCGCATCCGCCCGGTCCAGAACTGGTTGATGTGATCGGCGACGGAGGCGGCTGCCTCCTCTTCCGGATAGGCCTTGAAGAAATCCGCGATCTGCCCGGCCATGCGCCGGAGCTTCGCGAGGTTTTCCGCGTGGTGATCGGCGGCGTCGGGCCCGGTGGTCAGCGTATCCTCCATCATCGGGCGACGGCTTCCGGCTCGGGCGCCAGCGCGCCGGCGAAGACGATGCAGCCGTCCCGCCGCGCCACGGCGGCCAGCGTCACACCGAGATGCCGGGCGCGCTCGATGGCGAGCGAGGTCGGCGCCGAGATAGCGACCAGCGTGCCGGCGCCGAAGATCGCGGCCTTCTCGACCATCTCGAAGGAGGCGCGGCTGGTGACGAGCAGGAAGCCTTCGCTCGCATCCGTGCGGGCGCGCAGCCGCGCGCCGATCAGCTTGTCGAGCGCGTTGTGGCGGCCGACGTCCTCGCGCACCGCCAGGATCGCGCCGGACGGATCGCACCAGGCAGCGGCATGGACGGCGCGGGTGAGCTGGTTCAGCGGCTGGAGCCTGTCGAGCGCTGCGAGCGCGGTCTCGATCGCCGAGGCCGGCACGGCGCGCGCGGCCCGGGTCGCCGCATCGGCCATCGGGATCTCCTCGATGGTCTCGACGCCGCAGAGCCCGCAGGAGGTCCGGCCCGAGAGATTGCGCCGCCGCGCCAGATGCTCGCGGAAGCGGCCGGGCGCGAGCTCGACCGTGACGATGACGCCCTCGTCCTTCGGCTCGACGGCGATGCCGCGGATCTCGTCGCCGCCGCGCACGATCCCCTCGGTCAGGCTGAAGCCGGTGACGAAATCCTCGAGGTCCGAGGGGCTCGCCATCATCACCGCATAGGGCATGTTGCCGTAGACGATGTTGATCGGGGTCTCCACCGCGACCTCGATCGCGCGCGCACCCTCCGCCCCCGCGCCGAAGCGCAGCGGTTCGGCCTTGACGGCGACCGAGGCCGGTGGTTGTGCGGGCGGATTATTCCGCGGCATCGGGCAGGCGCTCCGCGATCCGGCGCAGGGTCACGTCTTCCTCGAAATTCTTCTCCTGCCAGGCCGACCAGGCATTGGTGCGGCGGACCTCGACGGCGGTTACCTTGTATTCCGGACAGTTCGTGGCCCAGTCCGAGAAGTCGGTGGTGATGACGTTGGCGCCCGTCTTGGCGTGGTGGAAGGTGGTGTAGACCACGCCGGGCTGCATGCGCTCGGAGATCTCGGCCCGGAGTGCGATGTCGCCCGAGCGGCTGGCGAGGGCGACGAGATCGCCGTCGCGGATGCCGCGGCTCTCGGCGTCGAAGGGGTGGATCTCCAGCACGTCCTCGTCATGCCAGGCGCTGTTCTCGGTGCGCCGCGTCTGCGCGCCGACATTATACTGCGAGAGGATGCGCCCGGTGGTGAGCAGCAGCGGGAAGCGCGGCCCGGTCCGTTCCTCGGTCGCAACGAACTCGGTGATCATGAACTTGCCCTTGCCGCGCACGAAGCGGTCGACATGCATCAGCGGCGTGCCGGTCGGCGCCTTGTCGTTGCAGGGCCACTGCACCGAGCCGAGCTTCTCCAGCTTGTCGTAGGAAACGCCGGCGAAGCTCGGCGTGAGGCGCGCGATCTCGTCCATGATCTCGCTCGGATGGGCATAGCCCATCTCGTAGCCGAGCGCCCGCGCCAGCTCGATCGTGACCTGCCACTCGTCCTTGCCGGCGAGGGGCGCCATCACCTGCCGGACCCGGTTGATGCGGCGCTCGGCATTGGTGAAGGTGCCATCCTTCTCCAGAAACGAGGCGCCCGGCAGGAAGACATGGGCGTATTTCGCCGTCTCGTTCAGGAAGATGTCCTGGATGACGACGCATTCCATCGCGGCCAGTCCCGCCGTGACGTGCTTGGTGTTGGGGTCGGACTGGGCAATGTCCTCGCCCTGGACATAGAGGCCCTTGAAGGTGCCCTCGACCGCCTCGTCGAGCATGTTGGGGATGCGCAGCCCCTGCTCGGCATCGAGCGGCACGCCCCACATCATCTCGAAGACCTGCCGCGTCGAGTCGTCCGCGACATGGCGATAGCCCGAGAATTCGTGCGGGAAGGAGCCCATGTCGCAGGAGCCCTGCACATTGTTCTGCCCGCGCAGCGGATTGATGCCGACGCCTTCGCGCCCGATATTGCCGGTCGCCATGGCGAGATTGGCCATCGCCATCACGGTGGTAGAGCCCTGGCTGTGCTCGGTGACGCCGAGCCCGTAGTAGATCGCGCCGTTGCCGCCGGTCGCGTAGAGCCGTGCCGCGGCGCGGACGTCGGCCGCGGGCACGCCGGTGAACTGCTCGCTGGCCTCCGGCGAGTTCTCCTCGCGGGCGACGAAGCGGGCCCAGTGCTCGAAATCGCCGAGGTCGCAGCGCTCGCGCACATAGGCCTCGTCGATCAGCCCCTCGGTGACGACGACGTGGGCAAGCGCGTTGAGCAGCGCGACATTGGTGCCGGGCTTCAGCGGCAGGTGATAGTCGGCCCTGACATGCGGCGACTGCACCATGTCGATCCGGCGGGGGTCGGCGACGATCAGCCTCGCGCCTTCCCGGATGCGCTTCTTCATCCGCGAGGCGAAGACCGGGTGGCCGTCCGTCGGGTTGGCGCCGATGACGAGGATGACGTCGGCCCTGGCGACAGATTTGAAGTCCTGTGTGCCGGCCGAGGTGCCGAGCGTGGTCTTCAGGCCATAGCCGGTCGGCGAATGGCAGACGCGGGCGCAGGTATCGACATTGTTGTTGCGGAAGGCGGCGCGCACCAGCTTCTGGACGAGGAAGACCTCCTCGTTGGTGCAGCGCGACGAGGTGATGGCGCCGACCGATTCACGGCCGTACTTGGCCTGGATGCGCTTGAACTCGCTGGCGGCGTGGTCGATCGCCTCCTCCCAGGAGACTTCGCGCCAGGGATCCGTGATCTTCGCCCGGATCATCGGCCTGGTCATGCGGTCCTGGTGGGTGGCATAGCCCCAGGCGAAGCGGCCCTTGACGCAGGAATGGCCCTCGTTCGCCTTGCCGTCCTTGTAGGGCACCATGCGGATGACGCGGTCGCCCTGCATCTCGGCCTTGAAGGAGCAGCCGACGCCGCAATAGGCGCAGGTCGTGACCTTCGAGTGCTCGGGCTGGCCGTACTCGATGACCTTGTTCTCCATCAGCGTCGCCGTCGGGCAGGCCTGCACGCAGGCGCCGCAGGAGACGCATTCGGAACCGAGGAAATCGGTCGGGCCCGCCGCGACGCGGGAATCGAAGCCACGCCCGGTGATCGTCAGGGCGAAGGTGCCCTGCACCTCCTCGCAGGCGCGGACGCAGCGATTGCAGACGATGCATTTCGACGGGTCGTAGGTGAAGTAGGGGTTGGACGTATCCTTCGCGAGCCAGTTCTCGTTGACCGCCCCGTCCTTGCCCTTGGCGAAGACGTGGTTCTCGCCCTCATAGCCGTAGCGCACCTCGCGCAGGCCGACCGCGCCCGCCATGTCCTGCAATTCGCAATCGCCATTGGCCGAGCAGGTCAGGCAGTCCAGCGGATGATCGGAGATGTAGAGCTCCATCACGCCCTTGCGCAGGCCGGACAGGTTCTCCGACTGGGTGCGCACGACCATACCCTCTTCGGCCGGCGTCGTGCAGGAGGCGGGCGTGCCGCGCCGCCCCTCGATCTCGACGAGGCAGAGCCGGCAGGAGCCGAAGGGCTCGAGCGAGTCGGTCGCGCAGAGCTTGGGGATCTTGGTGCCCAGGCTCATCGCCGCCGCCATCACCGAGGTGCCGGCCGGCACCGTGACGCTCTGTCCGTCGATGCTCAGGGTCACCGTCTTCTCGGAGACCCGGATCGGCGTGCCGTAGTCGATTTCCTTGATCAGGCTCATCTCAGCCTCCTCACTCGGCCGCCAGAGGCAGCGGAGGACGGTCGAAATCCTCGGGGAAATGATTGAGCGCGCTCAGCACCGGCATGGGGGTCAGCCCGCCCATCGCGCAGAGCGAGGCGTCGGTCATCAGCCTGGAGAGATCGCGCAGCACGGCGATGTTCTTCGGCACCTCGGTGCCCGCCATGATGCGGTCCATGACCTCGACGCCGCGTGTCGCGCCGATGCGGCAGGGCGTGCACTTGCCGCAGCTTTCCTTGGCGCAGAAGGCGAAGGCGAAGCGGGCCTGCCTGGCCATGTCGACGGTATCGTCGAAGACCACGATGCCGCCATGGCCGAGCATGGCGCGCATGGACGCCAGCGCCTCGTAATCCATCTGCACGTCGAGCTGCTCTGCGGTGAGATAGGCACCGAGCGGCCCCCCGACCTGCACGGCCCGGATCGGCCGCCCCGACAGCGTGCCGCCGCCCAGGTCCTCGATGATCTCGCGCAGCGAGATGCCGAAGGCGAGCTCGATCAGCCCGCCGCGCCTGACGTTGCCGCCGAGCTGCACCGGCAGCGTGCCCCGCGAGCGTCCCATGCCGTAATCGGCATAGGCTTGCGCGCCATGCGCCAGGATCCAGGGCACGGCCGCGAAGGAGAGCACGTTGTTGACGACGGTCGGCTTGCCGAACAGGCCCTGCAGCGCCGGCAGCGGCGGCTTGGCCCGGACGACGGCGCGCTTGCCCTCGAGGCTTTCGAGCAGCGAGGTCTCCTCGCCGCAGATATAGGCGCCGGCCCCGAGCCGGACCTCGAGGTGGAAGGCATGCTGCGAACCCATCACCGAGGCGCCGATCAATCCGGCGGATTCCGCCTTCAGGATCGCGCGCTGCAGGGTGCGATGGGCATGCGGGTATTCCGAGCGCAGATAGATGTAGCCGCGCGTCGCGCCGACGGCGACGGCCGCGATCGCCATGCCCTCGATGGTAAGATAGGGGTCGCCTTCGAACAGCATCCGGTCGGCGAAGGTGCCGCTGTCGCCTTCGTCCGCATTGCAGACGATGTATTTCTGGTCGGCTTTGGCGTCGTGGACGGTCTTCCACTTGATGCCGGTGGGGAAGCCGGCGCCGCCGCGTCCGCGCAGGCCCGACGCCTTGACGGCCTCGACGATCTCGCCGCCCGTCAGCGCAAGCGCCTTCTCCAGTCCCTTGAAGCCGCCATGGGCACGGTACTCGGCGATCGATAGCGGGTCGATGATGCCGACGCGCTCGAAGGTGAGGCGCTGCTGGCGCTTCATCCAGTCGAGCTCTTCGGTCCTGCCGAGGCGCAGGGCATGCGCGCCGCCCGAAGCGAAGCCGGCTTCGAAGAGTGCTGGGACATCTTTCGGCGCGACCGGTCCGTAGGCGATGCGGCCTTCGGCCGTCTCGACCTCCACCAACGGCTCCAGCCAGAGCATGCCACGCGAGCCGTTGCGGACGATTTCGACGGCGAGACCGCGCGCCGCGGCCTCACGGGCCACGGCCTGCGCGACGGCTTCCGCGCCGACGGACAGGGCGGCGGCGTCGATCGGGACGAAGATGCGGATCGGTGCGGCGCTCATGAATGCGCCTTTCCGTGCTGGCAGAGCCCGGCGATGCGGGCCGCGTCGACGCGGCCGATCAACTCGCCATCGACAAGGGCCGAGGGGCCGAGCGCGCAATTGCCGAGACAATACACCGTTTCGACCACGACGTCGCCGGCATGGTGATCGTCGACCGTGATGCCATGCGCCCGGGCGAGCTCTTCCACGACGGTCTCGCAACCGAGGGATTGGCAGGCTTCGGCCCGGCAAAGCTTGATGACCCGGGACGGCTGCGGCGTGGTCTTGAAGTCGTGATAGAAAGAGATGGCGCCATGCACCTCGGCGCGCGACAGGTTCAGCGCCTCCGCGATCAGCGGCACGGCCTGCGGATCGACATAGCCGAATTCGTCCTGCAGCGCGTGCAGCATGGGCAGTGTGGCGCCTTCGAGATGCGCCAGCCCGGAGATGATCGTACGCGCGTTGTCCTGATCCCAGGCCGGATAACCCGCCATTTTTCCTCCAACGGCCCGGTTCGCCGGGCGCTCCTTGGATGGGAAGGTGAGTGAATTTGGAATGATTTCAAATCGTTTGTTTCGAATGCATGATAGTCTTTGGCTATCAATACGGCCGAGATGCGGCCTGTGCGACATTCTCGGTCCTGATGCGCGGCTTGAAAATTTCGTAGAATGATGATTTTGCGCCGCACAATGCTGCGGCGCTTCTAAGACGATAGGCGAAGTCTATCGCACGATCAGGCGCCGCGGCAGCCGCGCATCGGTGACCGGCTTGGTCATCATCAGGAGGTTGCGTGCCAGCGGCGCCACGGGCTGCCGGTCGGCGACGATCAGTCCGATCGTGCGCTGCGCCTCCGGCTCGACGAGCGACAGCGCCCTTGTGCCCAGCGGCACGCCGAAGAACTCCAGGAGCTGCAGCGAGACGATGCTGGCGACACCCTGGATGCCGGCATGAGAGCACAGGTTGAAGATCGAGTTGGTCTCGATCATCGGCCGCGGCGCGGTGCCGACAGACCGAAAGATGCCGTCGATGATGCGCCGGTTCTGCATGTCGCCGGTCAGCAGGCAGAGCTTGTGTTCCGCCGCTTCGGCCCAGCTGATGGTGTCGCGCGTTCCGAGTGGTCCGTCCTCGCGCGTCAGCAGCACATATGATTCCTGATAGATCGGCTTTGAGATCACCCGGTCGAGCGGCTCGTTGTCGAGATAGGTCAGCCCGACATCGAGCTCGAAATTGTCGATGCCCTCCTGGATTTCCTGCGAGGTCAGCGACAGCACCGTGAGCGACACCGCCGGATAGCGGTCCGAGAACGGCGCGGTGATATGGGCGATCATCGGCAGCGCGGTCGGGATCGCGCCGAGCCTGATCCGGCCGGAGACGCCCTCGCGCAGTTCGGCGATCGAGTCCTTCATCACCTCGGCCTCGGCCAGGATGCGCCTGGCATGGGCGAGAACGACCTCGCCTTCCTTGGTGAAGCCCTGGAAGCGCCTGCCGCGCTCGACGATCATCACGCCGAGCTCCTCTTCCAGCTGCACGATCGCGGCCGAGAGCGTCGGCTGCGAGACATGGCAGGCTTCGGCCGCGCGGCGGAAATGCTTCTCGCGGGCGAGCGCATCGAGATAGACCAGCTGGCGAATGATCATGGTGTCGCTTCGGAAACGGCCGATATCGCCGCGCGCCCGAGCATCGGCACCTTCCGTCGCTGTTGCAAGCGTAGCGGTTGCGTCCGTGCAAACAGCTTGTTGCTGGCCGGGCAACGCCCGAAGAATTGCGCGCGGGCAGTCCCGCCCCTAACTCCGTGAAGCCGGGAAGGCCGGCAGGCAACAGGCCGCCCGTGCGGCTCCGGGATGATCATGGCGCAGGAACTGGAATTCGGGCTCGACACCTTCGGCGACGTCACCCATGGGGCGGACGGCAGGTCCTTGCCGCATGCGCAGGTGATCCGCAACCTCGTCGAGGAAGCCGTCCTGGCCGATCAGGTCGGCATCGATTTCATCGGCGTCGGCGAGCATCATCGCGCCGATTTCGCGGTGTCCTCGCCCGAGACCGTGCTGGCCGGCATGGCCACGCGCACCAGCCGCATCAGGCTGGGTTCGGCGGTCACCGTCCTGAGCTCGGACGATCCGATCCGCGTGTTCCAGCGCTTCTCGACGGTGGATGCGCTGTCGAACGGGCGCGCCGAGGTCATTCTCGGCCGCGGTTCCTTCACCGAATCCTTCCCGCTCTTCGGCTTCGATCTGCGCGACTACGAGAAGCTCTTCGAGGAGAAGCTCGATCTGTTCGCCGCGCTGCTGCCGCAGGAACCGGTGAGCTGGCAGGGCTCGATCCGGCCGCCGCTCAAGGACCAGTTCGTCTATCCGCCGGTCGAGAACGGCCCGCTCAAGACCTGGATCGGTGTCGGCGGCAGCCCGGAATCGGTGATCCGCGCCGTGCGCTACGACCTGCCGATGATGCTCGCGATCATCGGCGGCGACCCGCTGCGCTTCAAGCCGTTCGTCGATCTCTACCATCGCGCCTACGGCCAGATCGGCAAGCCGGCAAGGCCCGTCGGCGTGCATTCGCCGGGCTATGTCGCGGAGACCGACGAGCAGGCGAGGGAGGAGTTCTTCCCGGCCTTCAAGGCGAACCGCGACCGCATCGGCGCCGAGCGCGGCTGGCCGCCGATGAGCCGCGAGGATTTCGAGCAGGAGGTCGTGCGCGGCTCGCTCTATCTCGGTTCGCCCGAGACGGTGGCGCGCAAGATTGCGACGACTGCCAGGGGGCTGGGCATCGCCCGCTTCCAGCTCAAGTACAGCGCCGGCCCGCTGGAGCACGAGAAGGCGATGCAGTGCATCCGGCTCTACGGCGAGAAGGTGATCCCTCTGGTGCGGGAGATGCTCGCCTGAAGCGCCGGCTCGGCCGCTTCGCGTCATGGTCGGCCTGTCCCGACCATCCACGTCTTGCTCCTCGGGAGAGGTGTTCAAGACACGGATGCTCGTCACAAGGGCGAGCATGACGTCGAGGGAGTCATTCCCGGGCGTCGCCGGGTGTAAACCCGAGGATCTCGGGGCGAGAACGCTCTGGTTTCCGAGATGTCCGGGTCAGGCCTGAGCATGGCGGCGTGCAAGCATCAGCCCACCGCCTTCAGCGGGTCGACCGACAGCGTCCGCTTCAGCGCCCTCAGCCCGAAGGTCGTGCGTGTCTGGCGCACGCCGGGAATGCGGTAGATCGTTCCGCGCAGGAAGCGCTCGTAATGGTCGGTGTCGCTGACTACGACCTTGGCGAGGTAGTCGTACTCGCCTGTCACCAGATGAGCCTCGACCACCTCGGGCGCCCGGCTCAGCGCTTCGCCGCACTGGTCCAGCACCTTGTCGTCATGCTTGTCGAGCGTGATCTCGACGAAGACGATGTTGTTGTAGCCGAGCGCCTTGTGGTCGAGCAGCGCGACGTATTTCTCGATCGCGCCGGATTCCTCCAGCCGCTTCACGCGCGTCCAGCAGGGTGAGGGCGACAGACCCACCTTCTCGGCCAGCGCCTGCGTCGTCAGGCGCCCGTCATCCCGCAACGCAGCGAGAATCTTGCGATCGATCAGATCGAGAGCAGGTCCCTTCTGGCTCTTTTTGTTCATCGGTCGATCATTCTGCGCAAGTGGAATCCAGCAGGAAAATCTTCTGCCCGATTTCGAGGAGGCCGGCAAATTCGGAAGGAACCTCCGGCGCGGCGCGGCTAGCGTTGGTTGCAAGGGGAACGATCGCGGTGCCGGCTGCGTTCGCCGCTGCATCACGGCCGGGCGCGCGAGGCGCTTGCGGGATGCGCGCGAAGGCGGAATGCTGGCCGCGACAGGGATGGAGGCGCTCATGAGCAGCGACAAGGCAGGCCAGGCGCCGGCAGCAACCCAGCCACTGCAGTTCCACGTCCCGAAGCCCGCGAGTCGTCCCGGCGAGAAGCCCGACTTCTCCCATGTCGTGATCCCGAAGGCGGGCTCGGTCGCCCGCCCGCCCGTCGATGTCGACCCCAAGGATATCCGCGACCTCGCCTATTCGATCATCCGCGTGCTCAACCGCGAGGGCGAGGCGGTCGGCCCCTGGGTGCCGGATCTCTCGCATGACGACCTGATCCGCGGCCTGCGACACATGATGACGCTGCGCACCTTCGACGGGCGCATGCAGATGGCGCAGCGCCAGGGCAAGACCTCGTTCTACATGCAGCACACCGGCGAGGAGGCGGTGAGCTGCGCCTTCCGGATCGCGCTCCAGCCCGGCGACATGAACTTCCCGACCTATCGCCAGGCGGGGCTGCTGATCGCCCACGACTACCCGCTCGTCGACATGATGTGCCAGATCTACTCGAACGAGCGCGACCCGATGAAAGGCCGGCAACTGCCGGTGATGTATTCCTCGAAGGAGCACGGCTTCTTCTCGATCTCGGGCAATCTCGCGACGCAGTACGTCCAGGCCGTGGGCTGGGCGATGGCCTCGGCGATCAAGAACGACACCCGCATCGCCGCTGCCTGGATCGGCGACGGCTCGACGGCGGAATCGGATTTCCACGCCGCGCTCGTCTTCGCATCGACCTACAAGGCGCCGGTCGTGCTCAACGTCGTCAACAACCAGTGGGCGATCTCGACCTTCCAGGGCATCGCGCGCGGCGGCTCCGGCACTTTCGCGGCGAGGGGGCTCGGCTTCGGCATCCCGGCGCTGCGCGTCGACGGCAACGACTACCTCGCGGTCTATGCCGTCGCGCAATGGGCGGTCGAGCGCGCCCGCCGCAATCTCGGACCGACGCTGGTCGAATACGTCACCTACCGCGCCGGCGCCCATTCAACCTCGGATGACCCCTCGGCCTATCGCCCCAAGCATGAATCCGACGACTGGCCCCTGGGCGACCCGCTGATCCGGCTGAAGCAGCATCTGATCGCGGTCGGCGCCTGGTCGGAGGAGCGCCACAAGCAGGCGGAGGCCGAAATCCTCGCCACCGTCATCGCGGCGCAAAAGGAGGCCGAGAGCTTCGGCACGCTGCATTCCGGCGGCAAGCCCTCGGCGCGCGACATCTTCGACGACGTCTATGCGGAATTGCCGCCGCATCTGCGCCGCCAGCGCCAGCAGATCGGAGTCTGACGCGATGCCACGCATGACGATGATCGAGGCGATCCGCTCCGCCATGGACGTTTCCATGGGCCGCGACGACGATGTCGTGGTTTTCGGCGAGGATGTCGGCTTTTTCGGCGGCGTCTTCCGCTGCACGCACGGCCTGCAGCAGAAATACGGGGTGTCGCGCTGCTTCGACGCGCCGATCAGCGAGGCCGGCATCGTCGGCACCGCGATCGGCATGGCGGCCTATGGCCTCAAGCCCTGCGTCGAGATCCAGTTCGCCGACTACATGTACCCGGCCTATGACCAGATCGTCTCGGAGGCCGCGCGCCTGCGCTATCGCTCGGCCGGCGACTTCACCTGCCCGATGGTGATCCGCATGCCGACGGGCGGCGGCATCTTCGGCGGCCAGACCCACAGCCAGAGCCCCGAGGCGCTGTTCACCCATGTCTCCGGCCTGAAGACGATCGTCCCTTCCAACCCCTATGACGCCAAGGGCCTGCTGATCGCGGCGATCGAGGACCCCGACCCGGTGATCTTCCTGGAGCCGAAGCGGCTCTACAACGGCCCCTTCGACGGCCATCACGACCGGCCGGTCACGGCCTGGTCGAAGCACGAGCTGGCCGAGGTGCCGGAGGGCCATTACACCGTGCCGCTCGGCAAGGCGGTGACGCGGCGCGAGGGCTCGGCCGTCACCATCCTGGCCTATGGCACCATGGTCCATGTCGCGCTGGCGGCGGCCGAGGACACCGGCATCGACGCCGAGGTCATCGACCTGCGTACGCTCGTGCCGCTCGATCTCGAGGCGATCGTCGCTTCGGTCGAGAAGACTGGCCGCTGCATCGTGCTGCACGAGGCGACGCTGACGTCAGGCTTCGGCGGGGAACTGGCCGCACTCGTGCAGGAGCACTGCTTCTATCATCTGGAGGCGCCGGTGATGCGCGTCACCGGCTGGGACACGCCGTACCCGCATGCGCAGGAATGGGATTACTTCCCCGGCCCCGCCCGCCTCGGACAGGCGCTGCGCGACATCATGGAGGCACGCTGATGGGCGAGCGCATCATCAAGCTGCCGGATGTCGGCGAGGGCATCGCGGAGGCCGAACTCGTCGAGTGGCACGTCAAGGTCGGCGACATCGTCCGTGAGGACGACCTGCTCGCGGCGGTGATGACCGACAAGGCGACGGTGGAAATCCCGTCGCCGGTCGAGGGCGAGGTCACCTGGGTCGGCGCCGAGGTCGGCGACACCATCGCGATCGGCTCGGCCATCGTGAAGCTCAAGGTTGCGGGCGAAGGTGCCGCGGCCCAGGAGCCCACCGAAGAAGCGCCTGACGGGAAGCCGGCGCCGGCTCCCGCCGCGCCGCAACCCAAGGCCGAAAAGCCTGCTGCGCCGGCCGCTCCCTCCAAGCTGGCTGTGTCGCCCCCGCCGCCGAAACCGGCTCGTGTCAGCGCGGATGCACCGGTCCAGCGCCGTGCGCCGGGCGAGAAGCCGCTTGCCTCGCCGGCCGTGCGCCTGAAGGCGCGAGAAGCCGGGGTCGATCTGCGACAGGTGCAGGGCACCGGGCCTGCCGGCCGCATCACACATCAGGATATCGACGCCTTCCTGCTGCGCGGCCCCGAGCCCACCCGTGGCGGCGGGCTCGTCGAGCAGAGCGCCGTCACCGAGGTCAAGGTCGTCGGCCTGCGCCGCCGCATCGCCGAGAAGATGGCGCTGTCGAAGTCGCGCATCCCGCACATCACCATCGTCGAGGAAGTCAACGTCTCGCCGCTGGAAGACCTGCGCGCCACCCTCAACAAGAAGCCGACGCCCGAGCGGCCGAAGCTGACGCTGCTGCCTTTCCTGATGCGGGCCATGGTCAGGGCGCTTGCCGAGCAGCCTGCACTGAATGCGCTCTATGACGACGATGCCGGCATCGTGCGCCAGCATGCCGCGATCAATATCGGCATCGCCACGCAGACGCCGACCGGCCTGATCGTGCCGGTGGTCAAGCATGCCGAGGCGCGCGATGTCTGGGGCTGCGGCATCGAACTCGCCCGCCTCGCCGAGCGAGCCCGCGACGGCACGGCGACGCGCGACGAGCTCACCGGCTCGACGATCACGATCACCTCGCTCGGCGCGCTCGGCGGCATCGCGACGACGCCGGTGATCAATTACCCGGAAGTCGCCATCGTCGGCGTCAACAAGATGGTCGTGCGCCCGGTCTGGGACGGCACCACCTTCGTGCCCCGCAAGATGATGAACCTCTCCTCCAGCTTCGACCATCGCGTCATCGATGGCTGGGATGCCGCCGTCTTCGTGCAGCGGCTGAAGGAGCTGCTGGAGAACCCGGCCATGCTCTTCGTGGACATCTGAGGAGCGCTGCCCCATGACCGAAATCACCTGCAAGCTCCTCGTCATCGGCGCCGGCCCCGGCGGCTATGTCAGCGCCATCCGCGCCGGCCAGCTCGGCATCGACACCGTCATAGTCGAGAGCACCAGGCTCGGCGGTTCCTGCCTCAATGTCGGCTGCATCCCCTCCAAGGCGATGATCCATGTCGCCGAGGAGTTCGAGAAGGCGGCCGATGCCGCTGCCGGCAAGACGCCCTTCGGGCTCACCGCCGCCGAGCCGAAGCTCGACCTGAAGCAGGCCGTGGCCTGGAAGGACGGCATCGTCCAGCGCCTGAACAACGGCGTCGCGGCCCTGCTGCGCAAGGCCAAGGTCAAGATCGTCCATGGCAAGGCGCGCTTCCGCGACGGCAAGACCGTTCTCGTCGAGACCGAGACGGGGCCGAAGACGATCAAGGCGGAGGCCATCGTCATCGCCACCGGCTCGGCGCCCGTCGAGCTGCCCTTCCTGCCCTTCGGCGGCAACGTCATCTCCTCGACCGGCGCCCTGGCGCTGACGGAGGTTCCGAAGCGGCTCGTCGTGGTCGGCGGCGGCTATATCGGGCTGGAGCTGGGAACCGCTTTCGCGAAGCTGGGCAGCAAGGTCTCGGTGGTCGAGGCGCAGGACAAGATCCTCCCGCTCTACGATGCCGAGCTCACCGGCCCCGTCTCGAAGCGCCTCACGGCCCTCGGCGTCGAAGTGCTCACAGGCGCCAGGGCGCTCGGCCCGACCGCGAAGGGCGACGGGCTACGGATCGAGACCGCCGATGGCACCGAGCGCAGCCTGCCGGCGGACAGGGTCCTGGTCACGGTCGGGCGCAAGCCCGTCACCGACGGTCTCGGCCTCGAGAACCTCGTCCTCGACATGGATGGCCGCTTCATCCGCATCGGCGAGCGCTGCGAGACCTCGATGCGCGGCATCTACGCCATAGGCGACGTCACAGGCGAACCCATGCTGGCGCACCGCGCCATGGCGCAGGGCGAGATGGTGGCGGAGATCGTCGCCGGCCTGCCGCGCGCCTGGGACAAGCGCGGCATCGCGGCGATCTGCTTCACCGATCCGGAGATCGTCTCGGTCGGGCTGTCGCCCGAGGAAGCGAAGCGTGGTGGCCATGAGCTGAAGATCGGCCAGTTCCCATTCGCCGCCAATGGCCGGGCGATGACGCGCCATGGCGAGGCGGGTTTCGTGCGCGTCGTCGCGCAGGCCGGCAGCGAGCTGGTCGTGGGCATCCAGGCGGTGGGGCAGGGCGTTTCCGAGCTTTCGGCGGCCTTCGGTCTCGCGATCGAGATGGGCGCGACGCTGCAGGACATCGCCGGCACGATCCACGCCCATCCAACGCTGGGCGAGGCTTTCCCGGAGGCCGCGATGAAGGCTCTGGGCCACGCGCTGCACATCTGAACTCCACCGGTCGGTCGACCGGGCCCTCATCCTGAGGAGGTCCGCAGGGCCGTATGCACGGATGATCCGGTTGTCTCCCGAGCTTCTCAGCCGTCCGTCGAGACGCAGGCCGTTGGCTTGCTCCTCAGGATGAGAGCTGGGACGCCGAGCGGCTCCGGAACCCGCGACCGATCCGCGCAGGCAGCCGGCTAGGATGCATACAATCTTGACATTGTCTGCATCGAGGATGATCTCAGGGGCGACGCCGAGCGAACGGCGCCATCCCGAGGAGACATTCAATGTCCGGCGAGCACTGGCCGCCACTCTCTCCGCTCCAGACCGGCCTGCGCGGCCGCTGCCCGCGCTGCGGGCAGGGCAAGATGTTCGAGAGCTTCCTGAAGTTGAAGCCGAAATGCGAGGTCTGCGGACTGGACTACTCCTTCGCCGACCCCGCCGACGGCCCCGCCTTCTTCGTGATGATGTTCGTCTGCATACCCGCCGCGGCCTTCCCGCTCTGGCTGGAGCTGACCTACAACCCGCCGACCTGGGTGCATCTGGTCACGACGCTGCCGCTGATCCTGCTGACCTGCATTCCACCGCTGCAGCCGCTGAAGGGCTGGCTGGTGGCCTCGCAGTTCTTCCACAAGGCGGAGGAGGGCCGGCTTGCCCGCCCCGCACCGCAGGACGAGCCGGTCGCCTCGAACTGAGTTCACCGGCGCGTTCAGCGCGCGGTTGGCCTGCCGTCCCGAATCAGCCCGGCCAGAAGGCCGAGCGCCTCGGCCAGCCTCGCCCGCTCCGGGATCGCGCCCAGCGCGATCCGGATGGCATCGGGCGTTGCCCCGCC